>DUAG01000047.1 GCA_012960925.1 Candidatus Manganitrophaceae bacterium | reverse complement strand
GATACCGGAATGAATAGGTCCAGTTTGTTTTAAAGAGATAAACAATGTCTCCCCCGATTCTCCTGAGTTCTTCCCGTGATGCTGTAGAGAGACCATGCCGTTCTTGATCAAAATCGACCCCGGCTTTCCATTGTTTTGAGAGGGGAGTCGTCAGCCTTGCGAAAAAATCGTCCGCGTCTGGCCCCATGTGGTGGCCGATAATCTCTCTCCGATAGGTGTACCCGGACGTATAAACACTGTGTCTGTACCAGGTCGGCCCGTCGCTCTTTATATTATTGTCTGCGTATTCGATTAAGAGACTTCGTCCATTGACGGTCCATTCAAGCCCCGTGAGGATGGCCGGTTTGCTTGGGCGAAAGCCGGCCTCGTCTTCCCCACCATATTCGCCATAAAACTCCAGGCGGTTTTCCGCAGATCCCCCTGCGAGGGGAATCTGAATTCTGAAATCGACACCGGCGAGCTCATTGACCTCTAATTGTCCGCCTTTATTTGCGTCGTTGGAATAGATTTTCAAAAAGTTCCGCAGACTTATCCCGGCTCTCCCTTCGCCGCTGTGCATCGTAATCCGGGAGAGTCCGATTGAGAGCCAGGAAAACGGGTGATAACCGATTCTTAATCCGAAGAGACGGGGGCGCGGAATATTGCGGCTTGCTCCAAGTTCCGTCAGGAAACTTGTGATCTCAAAGGTGCCGAGTTGTGAAAAAGGCCCTGGAAGGTGAAAAGGCTTTTCGGACCCAAGTTGGACCAGATCAAACGGAAAGGCATTGTTGGATAGCAGGAGGGCACCATGACGCCCGGGGCCCCACCAGAGTGACTCGCGCCCGACCTTCAGGACGGTATTGCCATCCACGATACGGATATAACCGCGACGGATGATGACATCCTCTCCCTCCCTTGAATATGTGGAAACCGGTTCAAGTAAAAAGGAGACATGCGCATTCATTTCTGTGCGGCTCGTTAAGACGTTTTGTATGTTGAGGCCATTTTCCCATCGATCCCCGAAATGATTTTGGCGTAAACGATCTTCTTCAGCTCCGAGGTCTATCCATCCGATCTCCGTTTTGAGGGTGTTATCGGCTTCACCCTCTAAGGCGGTGGAAACGATCGGGGAAAGGAGGAGAAGGGTGAAGCAAAAAAGCGCATGTGCTGCAGTGATAAACATGAAGGGCGCGCACAATCCTCGGTCCTCCAGGACGAGGTTCTTCAATTTATCTTTGTGCATGTTCTTTCAGGCCCCTTTATGGCAGAAAAAGAGTATTTGAAGTCACTTCTTTATAGAGAGCGACATAATATATAAGCTTTTTCCCCGTGTCAATTGGATCTACTGGTACTGGATCGGCGGACCCCGTATTCTTCAGTCAAGGCATGAGGGTGTACTTCCTCCAACTCCCGTATTCTTCGGACTTATAGGAGGACGCTGATGCTAATCTTGTAAGAGGCTTGCTTGAGTACCTCGAGAATTGCTATAAATGATCACTGTCTTTAGAAAAAGAGGCGCATTCGCGAATCATGATTCGGCATATCGATAAACAGAATTTGTTGTTTGAGAAAGGAATAGCAGTATGAAAATCGCGCTAATCACCGGGGTAACGGGCCAGGACGGTTCGTACCTTTCTGAACTGTTACTTGAAAAAGGATATATGGTCCATGGGATCATTAGACGGGCATCCACCTTTAATACCGACCGGGTCGAGCATCTCTATCAGGATCCTCACCAGAGTTCGACAAGGTTCTTCCTGCATCATGGGGATTTGACCGACGGGACGGGCTTGAGACGGCTCTTGGAGCAGGTCTCCCCGCAGGAGGTCTATAATCTTGGGGCGCAGTCGCATGTGCGGGTTTCCTTCGATCAGCCGGAGTATACAGCCGATGCTGTGGCGATGGGGACATTGCGGCTTCTGGAGGCAGTTCGTGATTTTGAGCAGCGAAGGGGGCAGAGGGTAAAGTACTATCAGGCGGGATCGTCTGAAATGTATGGAAAAGTCCATGAGGTCCCGCAACGGGAAACGACACCGTTTTATCCCCGTAGCCCTTATGGGGTGGCGAAGGTCTTTGCCCATTGGATGACGGTCAACTATCGTGAGGCCTATGGCCTCTTTGCCTGCAACGGCATTCTTTTCAATCATGAATCCCCCAGGCGGGGGGAGACCTTTGTGACCCGGAAGATCACGCGGGCGGCGGCGCGGATAAAGCTCGGGCTGCAACAGAAGCTCTACCTCGGGAATCTTGAGGCGAAAAGGGACTGGGGTTTTGCGGGGGATTATGTCGAGGCGATGTGGCGGATGCTGCAGCAGTCTGAGCCGGATGATTATGTGATTGCGACAGGAAAAACCCATTCGGTCCGGGAGTTTATAGAGCGGGTTTTTGAGCGATTGGATCTCAAGTGGCAGGATTATGTAGAAAAAGATGAGAGATACTTTCGCCCGACAGAGGTGGATATTCTGCTGGGAGATCCTGGCAAGGCGCAAGAGAAGCTAGATTGGAAACCAACCGTGGATCTGGACGCATTGGTAGCGATGATGCTGGAAAATGATCTGGAGCTTGCAAGGCAGGAGAAGACCTTGCGGGATGCAGGACACAAGGTCCTGAACAGAAGGGTGTAGAGGGGTAGCGGGAGATGAACAAAAACTCGAAAATCTATATTGCCGGTCATCGAGGGCTTGTCGGGGGAGCAATTTATCGACAGCTCGGGCAGGAGGGGTTTTCGAATCTCATCGTGCGGACCCGGCAGGAGGTGGATCTCTGTGAACAGGCGCAGGTGCGTCTCTTTTTTGAAAAGGAGCGCCCGGAGTATGTCTTTCTCGCGGCGGCCAAGGTTGGGGGGATCCATGCAAACGCGAGCGTCCCGGCTGAATTTATCTACAGTAATCTTGTCATTCAGACCTGTGTGATACACCAGTCTTATGTCTCCGGCGTGAAGAAGCTCCTTTTTCTTGGGTCCTCCTGTATCTACCCCAAGCTTGCCCCACAGCCGATGTCGGAAGAAGCCCTGTTGACAGGGCCTCTGGAGCCGACGAATGAGCCGTATGCGATTGCCAAGATTGCCGGGATCAAGATGTGCCAGGCCTATCGTCGCCAATATGGGGCGAATTTTGTTTCTGTGATGCCGACCAATCTCTATGGACCCGGTGATAACTTCGACCTTGAAACTTCCCATGTCCTCCCGGCGCTGATTCGCAAATTCCATGAGGCGAAAGTGGCCGGATCTTCAGAGGTCACCATCTGGGGAAGCGGGTCTCCGAGACGGGAGTTTTTATTTGTGGACGATCTGGCGGATGCCTGCATCTTCCTCATGGAACGCTACGACGCGAGCGAGATCGTGAACATCGGGGTCGGGGAAGACATCCGCATCCGAGACCTGGCAGAGTTGGTTCGTAGGGTGGTGGGATTTCAAGGCGACATCATCACAGACCCGTCCAAACCGGATGGAACGCCAAGGAAACTCCTTGATGTGAGTCGCCTTCATGCCCTGGGGTGGAAGGCCCGGTTCTCACTGCCGGAAGGCCTGGTTAAGACCTATCAGTGGTATCTTGAACATGGTGTGTGTATTTGATTTCTGTGCTTTTTCTCCAGCGACTTTCGGCCTTCCTCCTCTTTTCCTGTCATTTTACGAGCAGGGGTTTTAGAATATCCCATATTCGGTCAACGATGATCTGATATCCCTTTGCGGTGGGGTGGATGCCGTCGGCTTGATTGAGGAAGGGCCGTGCGGCGACCCCTTCCAGGAAGAAAGGGATGAGCGTGATCTGATAACGCGCTGCCAGATCCCGGTAGATCTGCTCAAAGGCCTCGGTATAGGACTTTCCATAGTTCAGGGGGATTTTCATCCCGGCGAGAACAACCTCAACTCCCTCCGCTTGCAAGCGCTCGATAATTTTTGAGAGATTTTTTTCCGCCTCACCGACATCCAGCCCCCGGAGACCGTCGTTGGCGCCGAGTTCAAGGATGACGAGGTCAGGCAGGTTGCGAAGGACCCAATTGACCCGTCTGAGACCGCCGGCCGTGGTGTCGCCGCTGACGCCGGCATTGACCACGCGATAGAGGTAAGCATTCTTTCGAAGCTTTTTCCCAAGGATGGCCGGATAGGCCTCGTCAGCAGGCAGTCCAAGGCCGGCCGTCAGGCTGTCTCCAAAGGCGACGATGACCCGTTCTCTGACGACCGGATTGGCTGTTGAGACTTGCCGGAGGGTATTCTCCTTAGCCGGTAAGGGATATCCAGGCGATCCAACGAAAACAAGCAACACGGTACAACAAAACATGCAGAGCGCAGACAATCCCCGTTTTTTTAGCACAGATCCATTTGATGGTTTCATCTCATCCAGTGTAGCGTATTCAGAAAGTCACTTCAATCTCAGGTCTTGAGAAACCGCCGATTCGCCTGGACCCGTGGAAGGGTCTTGGAGTATCTATTTTCCCGTGACAAGATTTTATCGGGATGGTAAGATTCTCCGGACGGGTCATATTGCCACCTTCGAAGAGAAGTTTAATGGTGTTGGTTAACGACTTGTCCTTTCGGCGAACCTTTACGTCATTCCGGCGTATGCCGGATCAAGTCCGGCATGACATAAGTCGATTTCAAACCTACCTCTCTTGGACCTCTCGGCTTATGGTCTAGGGTTGTTCAGTTCACGGATTTAATCGAAGAAGGACATGCAATATGGAAAGAGCCAGATGGTCCTCCAGGAGAATTTTCTTGCTCGCGGCGATTGGCAGCGCGGTTGGTTTAGGAAACGTCTGGCGTTTTCCTTATCTGACTTATAAGTTTGGAGGAGGAGCCTTCCTGGTCCCTTACTTGATTGCCTTGTTTTTTCTGGGGATTCCTTTGCTGATTCTCGAGTTTGCCCTGGGACAAAAATTTCAAAAAGGGGCGGTGGGTGCCTTCACGACGGTGGGTCACAAGTTCAGGGGGATCGGTTTTTGTGCCATATTCTCCGGATTTGTCGTGGTGATCTATTATGCCGCAGTCATGGCCTGGTCCCTGGTCTTTCTTTTGAATTCATTCACAACCACGCTGCCCTGGAGGGAAGATGCCAAGGGGTTTTTCTATAATGATGTGCTACAGATCTCTGACGGTATCGGGACGATGGGCGGCATCAATTGGAGCCTGTTCTTCGCCTTGCTGGCTGTTTGGGTCATGATTTATTTCTCGGTCTGGAAGGGGGTTAAAAGTGTCGGTCAGATCGTTAAAATTACAATGCCCTTACCACTCCTTCTCCTGTTCATTCTCTTTCTGAGGGGAATTACTTTAGACGGCGCGATGACAGGGATTTATCATTACCTGACGCCGGATTTCTCGGCATTGTTGAATGCTGAAATCTGGTTGGCCGCCGCATCACAAATCTTCTTCACCTTGAGTCTTGGCTTTGGGATCATGATCGCCTATGCCAGCTATAATGAAGAGGGGCAGGATGTCACAGGAGATGCCCTGATTACATCGCTCTCCAATTCCGCGATCAGTTTATTCGCGGGCTTTGTGGTCTTTTCCATCTTGGGATATATGGCAACGACAACCGGCGTCGGTGTAGAAGATGTCGTGGCCTCCGGACCCGGACTGGCGTTTGTCGTTTTTCCGCAGGCGCTTGCCTTGATGCCGGGGGCCTGGTTCTTCGCGATATTATTTTTTGTAACGCTTCTTTCTTTGGGAATCGACAGTGCTTTTTCCCTGGTGGAGGCCGTGAATACTGTTTTTGCCGACCGGGCAAAAAAGCCGATGTTAAAGCAGATCTCTTTTTGTGTCTGTACCCTGTGTTTCCTCCTTGGAATACTCTTTACGACCCGGGCCGGTCTCTACTGGCTCGATGTGATCGACCATTTTATTACCAGTTTTGGTCTTGTCCTGGTGGGGATATTCGAGTGTCTTGTCATTGGCTGGGTCTACGGAGCAGATCGTTTACGAGAGTATATCAACAGTGTCAGCCGTTGGAAACTGGGGCCTTGGTGGAGCCATGCCATCAAGTGGTTTATTCCCGGGGTCCTGAGTCTCCTTGTTGTCGTACAATTTGTCACAGAATTGAAAGGCAACTATGAGGGCTATCCCGGCTGGGCGATCTTGATTGGCTGGGCGACCGTGATTATCCCCGTGATGATTGCGTTGGGTCTTGTATTTAAACCCGCCAAAAATTAGTAAACGATGTCTACCCTCCTAGCCCACCACGCCATATTGGGACAGGTCAATGAGACCGCTTTTTCTTTGTTTAGCCATTTGTGTTGTCTCCGGTCTTTACTTTTCCACTGTCTTTGCCTTGAATGAAGAATCGAAGGCGATCCTCGACAGGCTTTATGAAGAGGGCAGGGGTGCGAGCAAGGAAGAACTGATGGAGATGTTGACTTCAATTGCAGGGGATGAAAGGCTTACGAGAAAAAAAAAGGTCAAAGAGATGGATTTTATTCTTCACCTGGTCGGGGGCCGCCTTTCAGATGAGGAGAAGCGAAAGGCGCGTGCTGCCGCCTTTAAGGCCGTCGACCGTATGCGGGCGGAGGCCTTTCTGATGCAGCATCCGGAGCTTGAAGAAGGGAGACGGGAAGCGATCAGGGCGGGGCGATTTGAGAAAGGGATGTCGAAAGAGGAGGTTGAGGCGACCCTCGGTTTACCCGAAAAAATCACCCGGGTACTCAGGAACCCTGAATTTGATGAGCGATGGGATTATTATAGCAAGAGGCTTGTTGTGTATTTTTCGGGCAACAGGCTGCACACTTGGAAGGATTCCGGTGGTTGAATGTTCCATCTTATTATGCTAATGATGTCGCTAAAGTTTCCTATTAATCCATACGCGGGAGGAGAGAATGACACCGTTGGCCCTATTAATGCGTCGGGAGGTAGAAAAAGTTTCTCCGAAGACCGTACTTCGGGAGGCGGCGCTGAAGATGCGGGACAAAGGGGTCGGTTCCCTGATGGTTTGTGAAGGCGAGGAAACCATCGGGATTGTGAGCGAATCGGACTTTGTCCGGAAGGCCATGGCCGGGAATCTCGATCTGGATGACACCCCGGTTGAATCGATTATGAGTGCGCCGATTATCTCGATTGATATTGATGAAACTGCAAAAGAGGCCAATGACTTAATGGCCAGTAAAGCGATACGCCACCTGGCGATTACGAACAGGGGAAAAGTGGTCGGGATTATTTCGGTGAGAGACCTGCTGCTCTGTTACAAGAACAGACTATAAAGCCGGAAGACTTGTGGCCTTCCGGCTTATGTAAGGCGTTCCTGAGATCCTATTTTTGCAGAAAATGACTAGTTTCGAACGCCGCTCCAGACCTTTTCGGCATCGATTTCTTTGTCGGGGTTCAACTCGATGGCCTTGGCCAGTAAAACATCAGCCTTTTCCGGATAGGTTGGATCAGAAATACAGCAATCGGATACCGGACAGACTGCGGAACACTGGGGTTCATCAAAATGGCCGACACATTCCGTGCATCGCTCATAGGTGATGACATAGATGTTATCGCCATCGACATGAGACAGTTGCCCGTCTCCCTCTTCTCCTGTCAGTTTGAGCCCTTCTGCCTCGCAATCACCCTCATTTTCAAAGATCGCCTCGTTTGGACATTCAGGCAGACAGGCTGCGCAGGCGATACACTCATCGGTGATCAATAGTGCCATATTTGATTCCCCTCCCCAGTATTTGTAGTATTGTGAAAGAAGTCAGACTTACATTCAAGTTATAAAAATATATCATGGCATTTCTCGGCCTGTCAATTATTTTTGTTTGTTCATTTTTTTTCGAGGGCGGCCATCACTTCCTCCACATGGCCGTCGACCTTGACGCGAAGAAAAGAGGTGATGATCTTTCCCTTCTGATCAATCAAGAAGGTTGAACGCTCTATTCCCCAGAATTCTCTTCCATACATTTTTTTTAATTTGTAAACCCCGTAGGCCAGGGAGACCTTTTTATCCGTATCGCTCAGTAGGGGAAAGGGAAGTTCATATTTTTGAATAAACTTTTGGTGAGATTTTTCAGAATCGAGGCTGACCCCGAGAATGACCGTGCCTGTTTTTGCTATATTTGAAAGGGCATCACGAAAGGCACAGGCCTCTTTTGTGCATCCGGGGGTACTGTCCTTGGGGTAGAAGTAGAGGACAACATTTTTCTTTCCCCGGTAGGAAAGCAGGTCAATATCTTTTCCTTCGGAGGATGGGAGGACAAAAATAGGAGATTCATCTCCGGGCTGCAATCCAGATTTCAGATTTGGCATTTCCTTTTCTCCTAATAAATAATCGTTACAACCTTGTTACTTTATCTTTTCGATGAATGCCCCCGTCGGGCTCAGATGTCGCTTCATTCCCAGTTCATCCGGGGAAAATCCCATGGCAAGGCCGAGGAGTTGGGGAAGGTGAAGAATCGGCATGTCCAGGTCCTGATTAAAGCCTTTTTCTCGTTGAAGTTTTTTCTCCGCCCGCTCCTGGTAGATATCAAGACTCATGTGACAAAGGGGACAGGGAGTGACCATCGCATCGCCTCCCTTCTGTTTTGCCTCGCTGATTCGTTCGCCAACCATGCTCAATGCCATCTGTTCCTTTTCGAGAAAGACCGGAAAGCCGCAGCACTTCGTTCTTCCATCGTAAGGAACCGGATGGGCGCCGATCGCCTGAATCAGCTTTTCAAGCGAAACCGGATTTTCCCAGTCATCAAAATGGGTGGTGCTGGAAGGGCGCAAGATATAGCAGCCATAAAATGGCGCGATCGACAGATCGGTCAGGGGATGTGAGATAAATTTCTTCAGGGCCTCGATCCCGAAGTCTTTGACCAGGATCCATTGAAGATGCTTGACCTCGACGGTCCCATGATACTCCAGCCCGGTTGTTTCTTTTAAGGCCACGTTAATTCGTTCTCTGAGGGCATCATCGGCTTGCAACTGTTTATTGATTCCCCCCAAAACGCCCTGACAGGTCCCGCAGACGGTCATGATATCAAGATGGTCCTTTTCGGCCGTCGCGAGGGTTCTTGCGTTGAGGGTGTAGGCGAGGTCCGGGTCGGCCTCGGTAATGACCCCGGCACCGCAACAGTTGAAGGCCATGAGCTCCTTGATTTCAATCCCGAGCTTCTGAACCACCTTCATTGTCGCTTGATGAAGTTCGGGTGCCGCGCCTTTGGCGGCGCATCCCGGATAGTAGGCATATTTCATTGTTTATTTACCCTTTTTCTTTTGAAGATGGCCTGTATCCTCTGCAGGTCCGGGACCTTGTGCGGGATGATCGGTGCTTTTCCATGAAGAAACATTCTAATCCCTAAGGGGATGATCCGCAACATTTTTCGGAGTGATCCCCAGGTCATCATGATCGGAAGACGGACCTCATTGAGCCGACCCTCCTCTCCCACGATCTTTACAAATTTTGTAATATGTTTTGCGCCGACCGAATCGGTCAGGCCTTTCTCGATGGAGCGACGACGAAGCCGGATAATCTGCTCCATCGGTTGGACATCTTTCGGGCAGACCTGAACACAGGCAACACAGCGGACGCAGTCCCAGATACCATTGGCTTCCTGGAGGGCCTCGAGACGGGCATCATGCTGTTCATCCCTCGGATCGACCTGGAAACGGAGGGCCTTGGCCAGGGCCGCCGGCCCGAGAAATTGACCAGAGGCCTCAAAGCTGTTGCATGCGGAGAGACAGGCGCCGCACATGATGCAGGCATCTGCATTTTCCAGATCACTTTGTATGGTCTTGAGCGCCTCGGTCGGGATGGGTTTTTCTCCGTGATCCGACGAGACCACATAGGGGGTCACTGCCCTGATCTTTTCCCAGAAAGGATCCATCTGAACCACCATGTCCTTGATGACCGGCATATTGGCCATCGGACCGACGGAAATTTCCTGATTGTGTTCCAATTCCTCATAGAGGGAGGTACTGCAGGCGAGTTTCTGGCTTCCGTTAATCTGCATCGCACAGGAGCCGCAGATCGCGGCTCGGCAGGAGGCCCGGAAAGTGAGGGTTCCATCAATTTCCGCCTTGATCTTCATGAGCGCGGCCAGGACAGTCGTTCCCCGCCCTGCTTCCACAAAGTAGTCACGCTTGTAAGGCTTGACGTCTTCTTCCGGGTTAAATTTTTGAACGCTCAGCTTAACTCGCATCCAACGCCGTAAGCACTCCCCTCAGATTCAGCCCCCAACGCTTCCAGGGGAGAGAAGGGTAGGGGGTTCTCGATTAACCATGCTTGTAACGGTTCAGCATGCCACTATTTTGGCTTCGCGAGGCCCATCCTGCAGGGCAAGGCGTGAGGCGCACAGAACCGCAACGTAGTATGCCTACGTGAGGATTCGAGCACCGCAGCAACGCTGCCATGGAGGGAAAGAGGGGTGTGCGGAATCGTTACCCATACTTGTAACTGATACCATACCCCCCTCGCGGGTAGACCATGTCGATGTTGTCAAACTCGTTGCAGGCCACCATGCAGGCGCCCATTTCAATACAGTTTTCCCATCCCACGACGATTTTTTTTTGCGCAGTATCCCATTTGTAGACCTCGACCGGGCAAACCAAGGTACACTGTTGTTCTTTGCATTGAAGGCAGACCTCCGGGTCTTTGATCTTGAGGTGGGATTCGGTATCGACCCGGTATTTGTCCAGAAAGAGTTTATCTTCCAGCCGCATGGTCCCCCTCTCTCCGTTAGGTAACCTCTGTCGGTTGCGGAATCCAGTACCTTTCAAACTCGGCAAAGTGTGTCAGTGTGGAGAAATCTTCCATTCGGTCGAGGAAAACCCTACCTTGCAGGTGATCAATTTCATGCTGTAAAACGACAGAAAGGAAGCCTTCGGCCTCAAATGATACCGGTTCCATCGACCTATTAAACCCCTCCACGGCAACCCGAAGGAAGCGCGAGACCTTTCCCCGGAGATTATCCAGACTCAGGCATCCCTCCCATCCTTCGACCGTCTCTTCCGTTGGAAAGGTCAGCCTGGGGTTGAGCAGGACCCGGAGGGAAAGGTCCGGTGCATCCGGATAACGGTCACTCGATCCCGAATGAATGACGACGGCCTGTTTTGAGCGGAAGACCTGGGGCGCGGCCAGGCCGACGCCGTCGCGTTTCTGCATGGTTTCAATCATATCGTCCAGGAAAGATTGAAAAGCCGGGTCATGACATTCACGAAGTGTGACCGGTTCTGCAATCTTTCTGAGAATTGGATTCCCTAGTTTTGCAATTTCCAATAGCGCCATCTGATTTTCCTGATGAGTGTCAATAGTTGAGTAAAATATACCATATCATATTGTAGATATCCAATTTATCCCTTGTCCCACCGACCACATCACGAGCCTCCTGATTCTGTTTATCAGGTAGTGGTGAAGGTCTTCCATTGGTGTGGATAAGGGGGTGAAAAGGCTTAACCCGTACGGGGCTTGGATCATCCGGTATTTTTGGAAGGGAGCAAAAAACAATTTGATTGGACAGAGGATGGAGCGGTTTATAATTTTATCTGTTGGTGACGACGGCCCCGGAAGATTGTGTTCCCGGGGCCGTCGTTCTCATCCAACGGGCCAGACGGATCTTCCCCCTATTTATTGTCCAGTGACATCAGATCGGAGGATTATCTCACTGAAGACTTCCTCGTCTTGGGTGTGAAATCCGGGATCTGCCGGGAGGCCTCCTGTCCCCCTCTTGTAGTACAATGCGACGGTAATCTGTGTTACAGACGCAACATCAAAGTCACCACGACTTCGGAAACCAAAAATCCCACCCGGAGCGCCGATCACATCGGGTGGCAGAATGTCGACCTGAAAATCTCGAGTGGTGCCAATCCCATCACTTATTAGGACCTTCATATAAAGTTCATCTTCTTCGCCTTCAGTTCCCTTCTCGCTGACCTGGCCACGGAAGCGAATCTCGTCGTCCGCATCATCGAACTGGAAACGTTCGGTGAGAATAAAGGGACCCAGAGTCGTGTCGAGCAGGTTGGTGCCGAGTTCCTGGACGAAAAAGACGTGTGGGCCGACCATGTGCCCGACGGCGGAAATCACCTGGCCAAGTCCCTGAGTTTCAAAGACGCTTATCGGGACAGTTGTATCAAGTGCTCCGAGGACTATATTGTCGAAACGAGGATCCGGATTCATGATCAGGAGCAGGTTGCCGACCACAAAGGATGTCGGGTTGTCAAAACCATCGCCCAGAGCCATGCTGCTGACAACACCTCCGACGACATTTTCAGAGAGTTCGACAACGAACTCGGCGTCAGGGATGTTATATGTATTACCTGCTTGGTCCGAATAGACGTGGCCCGCTGACTTAAGGGTTCCGCCAGCGAACGTTGGATAGGTATTGCCTGTGGCTGGTGATGCCGGCGAGTTCAAGGAAGTTCACTGGGAGGAATGCTGTATGATTGGGGTAAGCGTACTCAACACGAGCGAAGTAGTTTGCCTTCATTTGATCCGCGTCCAGGCCGACAGTATCCGAGCTGAAGAACGAACGGAGTGCTTTATCTTTGGCGTTGGCGTCGAGCAGTTGACCGAAGGTGCTCGCGGTGATCTCGGGCACCTCAATCAATGGTCGGTGGACACCACATATGGGGTGGTGGCCACCGTGCCGCCTATTGTTATCACCACACCATCGACCGTAGCCGGAACAGTCACGTCCTTACCGACGGCGTTGTATTTTCCAGTATTGCTTCGGCGAAGGCCTGAATGCCGGAAAATCCGATAACACTCATAACAACACCGAGCGTGCAACATATGCTGATTGATCTTCTGACTTTGTTCCCAATAGATGATGTTTTTTCCCTAACAAACATTAATAAATCCTCCATGATAAACCCACCAGGGAAACGGATCTTCTTGTCGTTCGTTTAGTCATTCGCGGTCCCTAGCTAGGTAGTTACGGCCATGTGTGTCCGAAGCACACCCTCGAGATTCTCTTTCATTTTTCCAGTCTCCTCTACCTCCTCTCTGTTGTGATCCTATTTAAATTTTCACGAGTACGATCAAAATTAACAATCACGCTATCAGACAAACCTTAAATTAACCTTTTCAAGGCGGAAATTGCAGAGGATGGTTCTCGCGAAGCCATAGTCCGCCATTTTCATATAGTTTACAATGTAGAAGCGAGATACTACTTGCCCTGAAAAAAAAATCAATGACTTATTCAGAGGTTTCGAAATCCTGAGCCAGCAATTCTGTAACGTATGCGCATGGCCGGTGGTCATTTTCTCCTGTGTTGAGCCTGCCGATTTCTAGATCTGGTTTTGGTTATGCAATTGCCATGCGAAAAAATTTTGAGCTTACCTCAACTCGACTGCCCGGTGCTTGATAAATTCATGTAAACATTAATAAATCCATGATCTTAAGAGGGCCGAAATATCACACGAATGATTGGGATCACCCCCTATATCAGAACCAAATGGGGAGGGAGTTGCCTGAAATTGGTTGAAGAAATAGGTTTTAATGATTGAAAACGGGAAGATTCTTGAATGAATCGTCCTTTATTCTCCCAGAATTGCCCTCAGAGGAAGGATCCTGGGATGAACGGTCAGGTCGCCTTGTCTTCGCAGGAGAACCGGAGGGTGGAGAAGGACTCCAAATTGACAGGATACCATTGCCGATGTAATATGATTCTCGGTTCCCCATTTACCCCAGCGGTATTTTACCCTTTGGCATGATGAAAAAAATCTTTTATATTATTGACGGCAGTGCCTATGTCTACCGGGCTTATTTCGCCATTCGGGAACTTTCGACGTCTTCGGGCCTTCCGACCAATGCCGTTTATGGCTTCGCGCAGATGCTCCTCAAGTTGATCAAGGAGAAGCGCCCGGACTATATGGCCATGACCTTTGATACCAAAGGCCCGACCACAAGGCATATTGCCTATCCGGAATACAAAAGCCATCGTCCTGAAATGCCCGATCCGCTTCAGGTCCAAATCCCCTACATCCATAGATTGGTGGAGGCCTTTGAGATCCCGTCTCTGATGGAGGAAGGCATTGAGGCCGACGACCTCATCGGGACGCTTTCTAAAAAGGGGGAAGCGGCAGGACTTCAGGTTGTGATCGTCTCCGGCGATAAGGATATGTTTCAACTCATCTCTCCATCGGTGACGGTCTACGATTCCATGAAGGAGAAGGTGATCACGGAAGAGACCATCCTGGAGAAATTCGGGGTGATGCCACCCCGGATGGTGGAGATCATGGGATTGATGGGCGACACGGCGGATAATATCCCCGGTGTAAAAGGGGTCGGGCCTAAGACGGCTATTCAGCTGATCGGAACATTCGGCAGCATTGATCATCTCCTTAAGAATCTGGATCAGGTGAAGAGACCCAAACTCCGGGCTATGTTGTCCTCGCAGGCAGAGGAGGCCCGCTTAAGCCGATCTCTCGTGACGATTGATACCGACCTTTCAATAGATTTTGATCTGGACCGCCTGGCATGCCGTCCCGGAGACCCGGTCCGACTGCTTCCCCTCTTTCGGGAGTTGGAGTTTTCGGCCTTGATACGGGAATTTCAGCCCTCTGTCCCAAAACAGGACGAGCGCTATCAAGTCGTGAATCCCTCTGAATGTGGAAAGATCGCGTTGATGGCAGAAAAGAGCGGTGAGGTGGGACTGGAGTTTCTGACCACCTCTTTGACGCCGATGTGTGCGGCCTGGGTCGGTATCGCCCTCACCCCCGAAGAGGGGAAGCGCTTCTACCTACCCCTTTCAGATCAGGCAGATCTTCCGGAACCTATCAAGGAGATCCTGGTATCGGAGAAGATCACCAAGACGGGCCATAATCTGAAGCCCGTCCTGATCCTTCTGAAAAATCGGGGAATTTCATTGCAGGGCCGGATTGTCGATACGATGATTGCCTCCTATCTCCTGAAACCGGATAGGCGGGATCATTCGCTTGAAGCGGTGGCCCTCGAATATCTGAACGCTTTTCTTGTTCCGATGAAGGAGATGATCCCGGATGAGAAGTCGCCTTCAAAAAAAGACCGCGACCCGGAGACCTTTCCCGCCACGCTCTGTAAACGGGCCGACGCGGCCCTGAGGTTGTCGAAGATATTTCCGCCCCTCCTTGAAAAACAATCGCTCACCCAGCTTTTTTCTGAGATTGAAATCCCCCTGATACCTGTACTGGCTGATATTGAGCGAAACGGGGTCAAGATCGATACCCCCCTCCTGGAAGAACTCTCCTTAGAGCTTGAGGGGAAAATCAGCGCACTGACCGAAACCATCCATCGCCTTGCCGGGGTCGAATTCAACATCAATTCTCCAAAACAATTGGCGCATATTTTATTTGAAAAGATCGGACTGACCCCTATTAAAAAGACCAAGACCGGTTTCTCGACCAATGAAGAGGTCCTGACGCAACTGGCAACACAGCACGAATTGCCGGCCGAGGTCTTGAGCATCCGTCAGTGGGTGAAGCTGAAATCGACCTATGTGGATGCCCTTCCTAAACTGGTCCACACCGAGACGCACAGGGTCCATACCCAACTGAATCAAACTATTGCGGCGACAGGGCGGCTTTCGTCAAAGGAGCCGAATCTTCAGAACATCCCCATCCGGAGGGAGATCGGAAAACGGATTCGAGAGGCCTTTACGGCCGAGCCCGGTCATTGCCTCCTCTCTGCCGATTACAGTCAGATTGAACTCCGTATCCTGGCCCACATGTCTGAAGATCCCCAACTGATTGCGTCTTTCGGTGTCGGGGAGGATGTGCATACGCGGACGGCAATTGAGATCTTCGGCCTCTCAAAAGAGGAAATCACCTCTGAAATGCGCCGGACGGCCAAGGCCGTGAACTTCGGGATCATTTACGGCCAGAGCCCTTTTGGCCTTTCGGCAAGCCTGGGGGTTTCTATGATTGAGGCGAAGCGATATATCGACCTTTATTTTGAGCATTACTATGGCGTGAAGCAGTTTATTGAGGAGACCCTGAAAACCGCTAGCGAAAAGGGATATGTCACCACCCTTTTCCAGCGACGGAGACAGATTGGGGATCTCTCAAACCCGAATAGCCACAAGCGCGGCATGGGGGAGCGGATGGCGATGAATACCCCAATCCAGGGTAGCGCCGCCGATATCATCAAGCTTGCCATGATCGCCATCTGGCGGTGGATGCGGGAGGAGAAGCTTGCAAGTAAGATGACGCTTCAGGTGCATGATGAGCTGATCTTTGAAGTGCCCCTGGATGAGGTGGATCTGATGAAGGAGCAGGTCGTCTCCTTGATGGAGGGTGTCGTCACCCTTAAGATTCCGCTGACGGTCGATATCGGCATGGGCCAAAACTGGAGTGAAGCCCACTGATGAGCTTACCGCACATTTTTCTGACACGCACCCTACCCGAACCGGTTATGGAAAAGCTGGGCTCTTGCTTCGATCTCCATGTCCACGGTTTTGACCGCCCGATCTCGCGGCGGCAGCTCCTCAAGGGGGTGAAATCTGCAGACGGGATCATCAGCATGTTGAGCGATGCGATTGACCGTGAGGTGATTGCATCTGCCCCCCGATTGCAGATCGTTTCCAACTATGCCGTGGGTTACAACAATGTTGATCTCAAGGCGGCGGCTGAGAGAAACATTCCGGTCACCAATACCCCAGGTGTCCTCACTGAGACGACGGCGGATCTGGCCTGGTCGCTTCTTATGGCGGTCGCCCGGCGGATTCCGGAGGCCGATCAGATGGTTCGGTCTGGAAAGTGGCACGGCTGGGCGCCGACTGAACTTCTTGGAAGTGACATTTATGGAAAAACACTCGGAATTATCGGGATGGGACGGATCGGTCAGGCGATGGCCCGCCGTGCGGCTGGATTTTCGATGAAAGTTCTGTACACCCAGCGACACCGTCTTTCCGCCAGGGAGGAAAAGGCTCTCCATGTCGAGTATCTTTCCCTGATGCGTCTCCTGAAAATATCGGACTATGTCTCCCTTCATCTCCCTTTAACGGACGCATCCACTCACCTAATTAATGAGAAGGCGTTCCGGACAATGAAAGCGAGCGCCTTCCTGATCAATACCTCGCGGGGACTGATCGTAGACGAGCAGGCCCTGGTTCAGGCCCTGCGTGACAAACGGATTGCCGGTGCGGGACTCGATGTTTTTGAAGAGGAACCCCGACTCGCACCCCGGTTACGACAGCTTAGAAATGTTGTGATGGCCCCCCATATCGGCTCCGCTTCTACGGAGACCCGGGTTCGAATGGGTTTCATTGTTCTTGAAAATCTCTCCGCCTGTTTTTCAGGGCAATCCCCTCCCAATATGATAAACTGCCTGTAACGATTCAGCACGCCCCTCTTTTCCCTCATGGTTGCGTTGCTGTGGTGCTCGATCCTCACGTATAACGTTGCGGTTCTGTGCTCCTCGCGCCTTGCCCTGAATAAAAATAGGGGCATTCTGAACCGTTACATCATCAAGGTGATTCCAAATGGCTCAAATAACTTAAGGTACTTAAGTATGATTAGAAAGATTTTAACTTCCTTTACCCTGCCCTTTTTTCTTTTCATCATTTTCTCCCCAATTGTGGAGGCAAAACCGCGGCCTCCGCTTCGCCTTACGTTTCGCCATCAAGGTCTGTCAGACGGTGAGATTCAATTGACGCTCAAGGCGAAAGCCAATGTCGCGTCGGGCCGGGTGACGCTCTCTATTGATCTTCCGCCGGGGGCAAGCGTTCTTGAGGGCGAAACCACTTGGGAAGGGTCTTTGGAGAAGGGAGAGATCCGGACAATTGAAGTGACCATCCTGGATCCGGGGAGCCTTCTACAGGAGATCCGGGGAAAGGCGAGCCTTCAGTTTTCCGCAGGGGGAACTTTCTTTCAGGAAAGCAAGCTCAAGGGCTCGAAGAAAGGGGCTCCTGAGTTCCGTGAACCCATCATACGAAAAGAGGGTGGAGAGACCATCCTTGAGTTTCGGGGGAAATAAGGTGATGCACTCGGGAATCCGAATCGGGATGCTCGTACTCCTTTGCCTCACCCTCTCCGCGTGCGGAAAAAAGAACAGTTCTTTTGTTGGTACTCCGCAGACAACGGCTCCTTCAATCCAGGTCAACATTGTAAATGGGGAAACCTTTCAGTTCTCAGCGGCTGCGCTATCCGCTTCCGGTACTGTGGTGTGGGACTCTGATGATCCTTCCATTGTTACGGTGGATGCAAATGGCCTGGCCACTGCAAAGTCCATCGGCGTCGTGCGAATCACGGTGAGGCCGGTTTCCGGCGCAGTGACAGGTAGCGCCTTGGTCGGCGTGGTCAGTCCAGATCCCGGAAATCCCTTCTCCCTCTCTGGAAGGGCAGAATATGAGGACAGACCGGTCAGTCAAAGTGGTCTTGGAGCCCCTGTTCCCATGCCAATCCGAAATGCCGTTATTAAGGTCATTGCCATCGATGGATTTACGGAGTTGGCCTCAGGTTTAACCGATGAGCAAGGAAATTATGTTGGACTTCCTTCCTCGATAGATGCTTCCTCAAAGCGTGGGGGGATCTACGTCCAGGTTGTCACGCAAACCGATCCTCAGCCTGGAAATCCGACACAAGTTGAAATTCGGAATAATTTAACGGACCAGGCCCTGCTCTCCGTGATCTCCAGCGCTTTTGACAACAGTAGTCCAGGAACACCCTTTATCCAGGACGTACTGGCACCGGCCGCAGGCATCGGCGGTGCCTTTAACATTCTCGATGTCTTCTCAAAATCAGGTGAACTTATCGAGGGCACGGGGCTTTGCCCATTCCCCAGCACCGGTCCTGCCTGTCCTCTCCCTCTGTTGACCGGCTATTGGGAACCGGGGGGCTCAGAGGGAACATTTTTCGCGACATTCAGTAACCAAAGCAATGCCATCTTTATCTGCGGAGGAGGGGTAGGAGATGTTTGTATTGCAGAAGATTCTGATGAATATGATGATGCCGTCATCGCGCATGAGTATGGTCATTTCATCTTGGCGCAGTTCTCTCATGACGATTCACCTGGCGGTTTTCATGGCATTTCAGAGAATGACCAGGATATTCGCCTGAGCTGGTCGGAGGGGTGGGCCAATTTCTTTTCAAGCGCCGTGCGCTCCAACCCGGTTTATGTTGATACAAATACGAATGGTGGGACGATATTTTTCTTTGATATAGAAGATCCCTCTTCCCCGCTCAGGCCCGGGGCCATCTATACGACCAGCGAGCTTGCCGTGGCCGGCATTCTCTGGGATATTCTGGATGGACTGGCCCCGACTGATCCGACCGCTGTTGATACTGACCCACTTGACCTGACTTTCGAGCATATATTGCAGTTGGTCATGAGTACCCCTTTCTTGTCGCGACAGGCAACAATGGAGTCCTTCTGGCTCGCTTTTGAGGCCGAACGACCTGGGACAGAAACCGATGACCTCCAGTTTATACTGAAGGACAGGCAAATTGAGCTTTTTCCGGATGAAGGTGACAAAACGGTGGAGCTAAATCTCATTGCAGGGGGGGGTGCCCAACATCATACACTTTATCTGTCTGGGCCAAATCCCTTTGAGGATGAAGATAAGATACTCTTTGACGTGGAATTAGATGAAGTCTATACCCTTGAGACCTTGAACCTGACAAACGGTGCGGATACTTTTCTGACGATCAAAGATAGCATAGACAACCCTTTATTCACGTTTGATAATCGGGGTGGGATAAGTTACTTTGGGTGCGGGGTCGATCCGGACATCGGTATTAGCACCTGTCCTAAAAACGGAGGTCCCCCCTTTCCTGAACCCCTGTCATCCACAAACACCTGGACGGCTCAGGCAACCGAGCGCCTGTCTGTCTTGGTGATGCGTTCGCCATTCGCCCCGCCGTCAGCGGGGCAGTTCGGATCATATGATATCCAATTGACCCTCGTCCCCTGATCCTGCTCTACCGTCCTTCGGGGCTGTCTTTTTCATGATTGGAATGTTCGTGGACATGGAAGAAGCCGGCATGTTCGTGAGGGTGCTGGTGGGTCGGGATCGTATCGAGAGGGGCAGGCACCGTTCCTTCTTTGGGCAGGAGGATTTTTTCTCTCAGTGATTGGACGACATAGGTGAGGACAAAGATCGCGGCGCCCACCAGGACGATGGTTGCGCCGGATGAGATGTTCAGGTGGAAACTGAGATACATTCCGAAGATGCCGCAAAATACGCCGATCAGGACAGAAAGAAAGACGATCTTGTTAAAGCTGTCCGTGATGAGGCGGGCGACGACGGCCGGGATGACAATGGCGGCGGCAATCATTGTAACCCCCATGACCTGCATTGAGACGATGATGACGGCGGCGAGGATCAAGGAAAAGAGGGTTTCTGTCCAGCCGACCGGAACGCCGTAGATCCGGGCCACGTCGGCGTCAAAGGTTGTGAATAAAAGCTGTCGATAAAAGACAAAGATCAGCAGAGCAGAGACAAATGCGACGATTGCGATCATCCAGAGGTCTTCCGAGGTGACGCCGAGGATATTCCCGAAGAGTACTGCCTCGAAGTTTTTTGTGAACCGGCGGTATTGGCTGATAATGGCGACCCCGACGGCAAAGCTGGCCGTGGTGATCACGCCGATCGCGGCATCAGCCCCGATCTTCTTTTTCCGGGCGACATAGTTGATCAGAATGACAGAAAAAAACCCCCAGAGCCCCGCGCCGAGATAGAAGTTCCAGTTCATGACGCTGCTGACCACGGCCCCGCCAAAAACGGCATGTGAAAGGCCGTGCCCTATGTAACTCATCCGCCTCAGGACGATATAAACTCCGATCAAGCCGCAGATTCCACCCACCAGTGAAGCCGCGATCAGCCCATGGATAAAAAACTCATACTGGAGGGGGGCGGTAATGAAATTCATTTAGCCTGCCCTCTTCCCCCTGGTCTTCGGTCCTCAGGGGCATGCTGATGTCGCTTAAAGTGCAGCCCGGCCTTGGGGCTGTCATCGATGAGGATAACATCTCCATGGCGGATGACCGACATTTCCGAGTCATAGGTCCGGGAGAGTATGGGCGCAGTGAAGACCTCTTCGGGATCTCCCTGGGCGATGACCTTTTTGTTGAAACAGATCACCCAGGGGAGATGCCTTGCAACGGCATTAAGATCGTGCGTGGTGAGAAGGATTGTGACCCCGCGTCGGTTTAACTCGCCAAGAAGATGGAGGATGGCGTGCTGGGTCTTCAGATCAACCCCGGAGGTGGGTTCATCGAGGATGAGGAGTTCCGGGTCCCCGACCAGCGCCCTGGCCAGGAAGACACGTTGTTGTTCTCCGCCGGAGAGGGCCTTGATCTGCCGATGCGCGTAGGACCCGATTCCGAGCTCTTCCAGGAGATCTTTAATCCGTTTCCGTTCTTTCCGGGTCAGCCAGGGGAGGCGCCTGGATTGTCGGTAGAGTCCCATGGCAACGACTTGTTCCACGGTCACCGGAAAATCCCAATCGACGGTCTCTATCTGGGGGACATATCCAATATGAGGGGTTTGATTCCCATCTATAAATCTGTCTGAGACCTTCACGGTGCCGGAAAGAACCGGAACGACGCCGAGAATGACCTTGAGGAGGGTTGATTTTCCTGCGCCGCTTGGGCCGACCAGGCCTGCAAATTGTCTTGGAAAGATCTGAAGAGAGAGGTTCTGGAAGACAACACGATTATGATATCCGCAAGTCACATTCGATAAGGAAACAAGTGATTTTCCTGGTTCAGGAGAAAGCTCCTGAGCCAGCCGGTTCACTGTCATCACTCTTTTATAAATCCTTTCCGGTGGTTGTGGCTGTCAATTTTCCATGCTTGACCCCTTTTGTCGCAATCAATCTCTCTGCAACCTCCTTGATGTCGCCACTCCGGCCTTGAACGACAAGCACTTCCAGACAGCGATGGGCATCGAGATGGATATGGAGGGTTGAGCGGATCAGTTTTTCGTAGTGGTGTTGCAGATGGGTCAGTTTTTCCATCAACTCCCGGACATCATGATCGTAAACGATCGTAATGGTTCCGACGGTCTCTTTATTCTCATCCCACTCATCCTCAACCAGGTGGTCCCGAATGAGATCCCGCAAGGCCTCAGAGCGGGTCGTATACTTCTTCCTTTCGATGTAGTCATCAAACTGTTTAAGGAGGCCCTCATCAATCGAGACCCCAAACCGAACTATATTGGACACCCTGCCCTCCTTGTTTATTTTTGTAGAATCTATATCATTTCAGTCCAGGTTCCGAGGGTCGATCCCCTCGAGTCCATCCGGACTTCCCCCTAGAGTATTTGCCATCGTTCGGAGATTTTCCAGCATCATCCCGATATAGCTGTGTTCCGGGGTATCTGAGGCTCCAGGGAGGTTATCGTCCCGGAGGGTAGAGATAAATTCAACACCGGCTTCTCTCCCGATCTGGTTCAGGATCTTGCTTGGAAAGACCTCTGAGCCGAAAATGGCTGGCACTTTCTCCGCCTTGAGCTGGTCGATGAGGCGGGCCATTTCTTTGGGAGGAGGATCGGAGAAGCTCGAAGGCTGGATCGCCCCGATGACGGTACAGCCGTAGCGCGGACAAAAATAGGCCCAGGAGTCATGGTAGGTGACCAGCTTTCTGTTCTTCGGAGGAATGCTTCTAATGACCTTCAAGGCCGCCTCATCCAGTACTTTTAATCTCAAAAGGTAACTGTGTGTCCTTTGTTCGTAAAACGTCTTGTTCCCTGGGTCGAGCGTGACCAGGGCATCGCGGACCAGTTCGGCGTAGCGCATGGCATGGGCGATATTGAGCCATAAGTGGGGGTTGGGGCTGCCTTCTGATTCAGGAAAACTGAAGTCAAAACGCCATTCTTTCTCAGCGATGGTATGATCCCCCAGTTTGAGTATTCTGGCGCCGGGTTTCATATTAGCTTTTACCAGTTTCTCGGTCGGGACCTCCAGATGGAGTCCGTTGAAGATCAGCAGGTCGGCTCCGGCAAGATATTTAATATCGGACGGCGCCGGTTCAAAGGTATGGGAGTCGGTTCCCTCCGGAACAATCCCGTGAAGGTCAATCCGGTTTCCACCGATATTCAGAACAATATTGGTAATTGGCGCAACCGTTGTCACCACTTGCAGTTTCTCCGAAGCCGCTGCGCTTGTCCCGCGAAGAACCAATGCAATAAGCAGAGAAGGAATCAATATCCTAAACATGTGATCCTCAAGCTTTTTAGTGATACGCTTATAGTAATTTTATCTGTATAATGGCATGAATTTTAATAAAATAGCACTATAATGAGAATAGTCAAGGATAAAGGGGAGGGGGATGAAGATCTCTCTCTGTAATTGTGGGATAAAACCTGACCGTGGCTTATTGAAGAAATGGGTCAGGGACCCAGGAAAGAGAGTTTTAAGATATATTCGCTATTGGCATCGAGGGTCAGTGTATAGTCGCCTTCCGTCCCCAGCCCGCTCGTCGATTCAATAGGTGGGATGGGGGGGGGTGTTCCCAGAATATCGATTTGGACTGTCCCGACCGGGCGGCCTGCCGGAGGAGGGCCCACCGGATCGAAGGTGACCCCGTTGATAAGGACTTTAATCGGGTCCAGGGTTGTGATCCTGACCTTTGTAAACGAAACGCTGTCCGCAAAGGTATTGATGAGACTGTTTCCTGCCGCGCACTTTATGGGAGAGGGGCAGCTAGTCCCGCCAAAGTCATTTTGGTTCTTTGCCCGAACCACGGTCAAGGCGGGTGGGGGAGGTAAACCGGGCGGAACATCGAGATTTAGGATTACAAAACGACCGCTAAGGTCTTCATTCGTGCAAGATACTGTCGCATTTAAAGTCGGATCGACCCCTCCGGAACAGTCGAGATAGAGTGTCGCTCCTCCCGCGGGGAGGCCTGACATATTTCTTGCCTCAACAGAGATTCCCCCAACCGGTCTTTCACTTCCGAGGAGGCTTTCCATCTTGGAGCCGACCACGATTAGATCGATCAGTTCGTTATTGTCGATGTTGACGGACAGAATACGATCAGGATTAATTCCTGGCGCGGTGCCAAACAGTTTAATCGGGTCAGAGAATGTCCCATCGCCAATTCCGAAGAGGACAAAAACCTGATCAATGCCAGCACTCCCTTTATCGGAAACCGCGAGATCGACGCGGTTGTCCCCATTGAACTCTCCAAAGGTAATGTCTGTCAGGTTGGTTCCGGGTGGAAAAAGGATAGGGTCTGCTATGAGGAAAATCTGGTTCTCGCAGGCATCGAGAACTGGATTCCCCGTGGCTGGATCTATTTCAGGGCCATTGCTCAGGTCTTTGAGCAGTTCAAATGTGCCGCTCGCATTGCCTGTAAGGATGGCAATGGTATTTCCGGAGACAACGGCCAGATCCTGGACATTGTTTGAATTGAGATCGACCGTGATCATCGCCCTGGGATCGGCAACCGAAATCGGATTTGTAATACATAAGGTACCATCGGGGGCTTGAAATGTTCCATCTGCTGTATTGCCATGCAGGACCAGGATCTCTCCGGGGGCAGTGCCGTTGCTAATGGCAATGGCGAGATCTACCTGGTTTTGTATGTCTTTGTTAAAATTATGAGCCAGGATGGCGGTAGGCGTCCCTGTAATTGAATTTGAGATCAGGGTTCCGAATGTCGGATCAACATTCGGGTGGAAGGTGCCATCGCCATTTCCCAATAAGATAAAGACAGAGGTATTTCCACCATTGACCACGGCAATATCAAGATTTGTGTCTGAGTCAAAGAGACCGACAGCCAGGGCAACCGGACCGTTGACGGGTGAAGGGACTCCGACAACAGGAGGAGATGCTAAAGGTTGTGCGGTGATGGGAAGCGAGACCTTGTTGTCATCAAGAATCGGGTTTGCGACCAAGGCAAACTGGCCTTTTGGGTTACCCAGGAGAATCGAAATGCCCGTGTCTGTAACGGGGTCATCTCCCTGATTGGCGACCACCAGATCAGAACTCCCGTCGCCGTTAAAATCTCCAAGGGTAATCGCGACAGGATTTTTCCCGACGACTTCTTCAGAGGGTGTATTGAAACCGCCATTCCCATCCCCGAACAAAATGGTCACGCTGTCCGAGGGGCCTGAGACGGGGGCGGAGTCGGGGCAATTCGTAACGGCAATATCTAGATTGGTGTCCTGATTGAAAAAACCGGCTGCGAGTCCATGGGTGTTGTCGTTGCAAGTCGTAGTCGAGGAGCCCAGATCAAAGCGGTTTTCAACCGTATTCCCGACAATAATTCCATCTAAAGGATCGGGCGGCGTTCCGCCAGCGATTGTTGTTATTTCATTTCTGGAGACTGAAAACAGATCCAGACCGGATAAATCCGTAATACCGGTCTTTGGAAAGAAGTTATATGTATCAAAATCTACATTGGTTGCCTTGATGACAAAGCGGCTGTTTGTATCCAGTTGAATGCCCTTCGCAAGGTCAAGGAAGTCCGATGAATTGACGGTGCCCGACCGGCCCAGGATCTTCAAACTCGTGGTAACAGTGTTTCCCCCCAGATCTTTCACATTCCCTGTTACGCTGACCTCTACCGGAATAACCTTGACCATGGGAAACTTCACGAAGGAAACCCCTTGATCATACACACGGGCCACCAAGTTTCCGGAATCATCCCCTGAGATGACTTTTATGTTGACCAGGCCGGGATTGAGGTTGGTAATCGTAAACTTGCCCTCCGCTGAAGTGAGTTCCCCGCCGCCGACGGGCGTTCCTGTCAAGTCCGTAATTTTTAAGGTGACCGCTTTAGCCAGACGCCCAGTGTTCTGATTGATCAGCTCGCCGTGGATTTCTCCCTTTCCGGAAGCGGGGGGCGTGCTACTCGATATGATCAGATCCTGTTTGGTTGCCGAATTGAATATCCTGACCGTCTGGTAGGTATCGGCTGACCCTGCCTTCGAGGTTTTCAGCCGGTATGGTATACCTGCGACCAATGGATAAGGCGGATCTTCTTTGGCAGTATTTTCCGGGATGAGATAGTCTCCGCTTGGATCACTTTTATATGCGGCAAGATCAAATGTGTCATTGTAAGTCCGCTGTATGATTCCCAGGATATCGATATCTGTATCCGGAGAGACAGACAAACTGCTCTCGTTACTGACCCCGCCTGAAAGCTCCTGAGAGGATCCGTTTCCCGAATTGAAGAGGTCCAGATCAAAGACCACTCCGGGAAAGGCCGAAGCGATTGCCCCGCCGCTGATCCGGGTCACCGCAGGCTCGGGATTGAGCTTTGCCACGAATCGAATAAAGACCTCTCCGGGGGGGAGATTGAATATGATGAATTGCCCGCTTGAGGAAGTTTGGTTTGGATCCGATACCGAACTATTATTCGGGTCTTTTCTTGTGCAGTCCGGTCTGTTATCCCCGGGGTAGGCAATTCTTACGCCTGCATCCAAAAGATTGTCTCCGTTTCCATTTGTGACGGTCAACAGGGCACAGTGCTGAGGGGTTCCGTCACCTTTCTGGACCCGACCGGCGATAATCCCTTTTGAGGTGTCGATGGTCGTGATCCCAACTTCGGCAGCCTTCTCATCGATGTAAGTATTCGGATAGAACTTCGCGTCGAGGTTGACCGTCGGAATATTGGCCTGTCCCTGAAAGGGTGCGGTGTTGAGGTCTTGGTATGTTGTCCAGAAGCTGCTCTTCTCAGACTTCATGATAAAGTGGCTGTTGGCGCCAATGGTGGGGAAGACATAATTTCCATCCGCTCCGCTGTTTGCGGTCAGGACAGGATTACTTCCCAGAATGGTCATTGTCGCGTCCAAAACACGCGTCCCATCTGTTTGAGAGATGTCCACCGCGTTGCCGTCGACGTTTGTTGTAGCGATCGTAATGGGAAAGACCTGGATATTTCCAACGGAGATCTTTTCCGCAAAAACTGTGATGCGCGTACTTCCTCTTGCTGCGCGCGAGGCCCAAAGATAAATATCTCCGGCAGGAACATTGAAAATCGTAAATGAACCTGCCTCAGAAGTTCCCTTGCCATTTGAAAAATCGGGTATTCCACCCGGGCTATTGTAATAAATACTTCCTTGACCCCGGGCTGTTCTGCTTACGCAGAGGGAGCTCGAAATTTTCCCCGACGCATCAAATGAAAGAAATCCGTTCTCAGACTTATTAGGATCCTCGGCAAAGCTCCCCTGACATTCCGTTCCGTCCGGAAGGCGTAGAACCGTGTTTTCATTCTCTATCTCCCCCTCGATCCGGATGGCAATGATATTCCCGGCGGCATCGGTGACTTTCAGGGCCACATCCTTGACCGTGGCTCCGTTAAAAAGGACCACCCCGCTGACCATGCCAAGATTCTGGCCCAGGAGTTGTTTATCTTGTGCCGCTGAAAGCAAGGTTGCGAGATCGGCATTGGATACTATCTGGAGGTTCCCGGCCGGATTCCCTTTTGAAATATCTCCAACCCCGGTTTTGAAGTTAAAGAGGAAGGTTTCAGTGAACGAGACATTTCTGTCTCCGGTCGGCTCAGGGTCAGGAGGAAAGGGTTGCGCACTACATCCGGCAAGCAATAGTAGTAATGTCAGACACATGTACAAGCGGAGTTCTTTCATCATCAGAAACTGTAGGTAATATCCCAAAAGAGTCGATCGTTATTGTCGAAAAATCCGATAAAATTAAATTCTCCCGGCTGGCCGCTTCCGATCTTTCCCTCAAAGAGATCCAGTCCGAAAGAGAGGCGGACCCGGTCGGTCACGTTATAGTTGGTGCGGGGGCGGATCAGCCAGTCATTGTCATTTTCAAATCTTAAAAGGAGCAGATTCCCCGACCAGACATTATGAACAAATTCCTTTCGGAGGAAGAGAGCGATGACGGTATCGAGGCGGTCCTGGATGATCGCCTCATCATGGTAGAAAATGTATTGGAGGATGATTGCGGGTGAGATGTCGACGCCGAGGACATAGGCGTCAAATCCGATTGCGCCCTTCACAAAATCCCTTTGTTTTTCCCCGAACTCCGCCGAAGGCTGATTTTGTAGGCGGGTTCCAAACATTTTTCCATCAACATAAACCGCCTCTGCGTTTAAGACAAAACTGGGAAAGGTCTTGGAGAACGTGGTCCCCAAAATTGTGAGCCGGTTGTGACGCGGTTGAAAATCAACCGCGACCTCACCTCCGAAAATAGTCGCCTCCTGGATGCTTCTAAAGGAGGCCGGAAAATCATCCCAGGTATAAAAGTAACTGAAAGAAATCTCATGGCCAGTGAAGACGCGCGTGTATTTTAAGGCATACTCGCCGTTATCGATATCCTCCTTAAATTGATCCAAGTCTGTAATATCCTGGAATGCATGCCTTGGTTTGATATGTCCCGGTAGAAGCTGAAACTGTTCCCACTCGCTCCCCCGCGGCGCGGGACGGTGACCTCGAACCTCGGGAATCCAGATTGCCTCAAAGGAGTTGGCCCCCAGGTAAAGATCCCCCTTGACCATGAAGAGGGGGATATATCGGTCATCAATATCCCTTAAGATCAATTCGTAAAAATCGAGAGGGTTGACCTCGTCGGTGACCCGGGATCCTTCCACGACCCCCCAACGGACGATCTGCCTGCCGATCCGGAGATCGAAGTTCTCCATGTTGATATCAAGGTAGAGTTCTTTGAACTTGGTCCGATGATCCACGATCTCAATATTGCAGGGATTATCCAGGTCGAGGTTGTTCGGATTTACTTCTTCCGGGCAGGGGACGGTGGAACCTTTGCGAGGGCTGACTGTGCTGATACTTTCTACATCGTATGCCGCGTCATAAAAGGCCCAAAAGCGTCCGGAGAGGCTTACCCTCGGAGTCAGGCGGTAGCGACCTTCAAGTTGTATGATATTGAGGATTTTGTCAAATCCGGTCGGGTCTACGATCCGAAAAGCGGTCTCATTCCGTAGATATCCACCCCAGGTCAAATCGTGACTGATGCGCTTGAGTGCCCGGTCGAGCACGGAGGGTGGCGCCTTGGGCGCTTTCTCCTCCGGCAGGGCTTCTTTCTTGACTTCGGAGGGCGCTTTCTTTCGTTCGGGGGCAAGGATGCTTGGAAAGATGTCCTCTACATCGATCTGTGCCCAGGCGAGTCCGGCATGCAGTAAGAAGGCCAGAACGATGGCCGATCGGACAACACGGAGTCCGCAAGGCCTCCCATGGGAAGATCCTCTGGTCTGTTTGATTCTAAAGGGGGCAAATAGCATTCTTTCTCAAGTTTTAGCGAAAAGGTCTAACTTAGAATGTTATCCACAAGATGTCAATAGGCTCTTCATCCCCTAATTCCGCGATGACGGAATTAGGAACTGCCGATTGGCCTGCTTGTATTGCGTTATCGGCCATTTTGCTCCTCACCGTACGGGTGAGTACGCCTCGGTCGTCCTTATGGCCTCTGGCCTAGTCTTTCAGGTGACTTATGCGGTTTATCCCAAGATCCAATCGTAGATCTTAGGTCATTCCTGATTTTGGGCAAAATCTCCAAGAGCTCCTCCCCGCAGGGATCGTGAGGCCTCTGTAGCGGTTTGACTCAGGGAACCTCTGAATAAGTCGCGGATAGTTTTTTCAGGGCAAAAATGTTCCGCTTCTGCGTTGTAAATCTTGACAATAGCAGGCTATGGCTTCGCGAGAACCATCCTCTGCGATTTACGCCTTAAATCAAAACATAAGATCTCCTGGAAAATGGAAGAACCTTCCCAAAGAATGGGAATGATTCTTCGATACGAGTTGAACTTAAATATTTTTATGCTTATGCGATGCGTACCAACCCGGACTTAATCAGAGGTTCCTTAGAAAGACCAGTTTGCGCTCAGGTTCAACAGTCGTTGATTATAGCTCCCGAGTGAAGTCGCTTGCCCGGAAAGACGTTGTTCTACCGTGATGGCGCCGGAGGGAAGATTGGACCGGTTGCGCTGTTCGGTATAGCTTAAATTGAAGACCAGATTCTTTTGGAGCACATAAGAGGTGGTCAGGCCGAGGCTCCTGAAAATATTCCTTCGGTGGATTTTCTCCCGCGAATCCGTATTGATAAATTGAACGCGCTCAAAATTAATGGAAATGCCCACTCTGATCTTGTCTGAGAGGGCCTTGTTATATGAGAGTCCTATCCCGTTCGTCTGAGAGGCCTGATCGTTCAGATTTGCGTTATTGTCAGCGAGGCGGTATGAGAGTGTTGCGCTGTCCCTTCCCCACCTTTGCGTCAGGCTCAGCCGAAGATTTTGCCGGATGGCATCAAAGTTTTCATTGCTGACAGAAGTAAAGGTGGTGTATCTGTAGTCCAGGCCGATCGTTGACGGAAGTGCCCCGGTCCAGGTTAGCCCGATTCTTCCGATATTGTCCGTCCCCGTCACCCCATCTTTTGCCAGACCCAGCCGAAGGGTGTAGCCGGCAGAATAAGAGAAGGGTGAATCCAGTCCTGTGACGGAGAGGGAAAAACTTTCACTACTAAAATAGGAATTCGATTGAAAGAAGAATGTGTTGTGAGTGCTGACAGCGAAAGGGATCTGAATACGCCGGTCTTTTCGGATGTAGTAGGTCAGATCAATGCCCAGATTTGAAGAAAGGTCTCCCTTAGGATTGGAAGATCCCGCCGGGTTGCTGTTATAGCTGAGTACCACATGATTAATGGAGACGACAAGACGCTTTTCTAGCACGCTTAAACGATTTTTGACCCAAACTGCCTCAGGATCGTCTTCTCCATTGAAAAGAGGCAGTGTCGCCCGGTATATCTGAATGGCTTTTTCATTTTTCCCTTCCGTCTCATGGATAAAGCCGAGGCGTTGGCGTGCCTGTACATGCCGGGGGTCGAGGTCCAGGACCTTCTCATAGAAACGGATTGCTTTCTCATTTTCGCTTAGGTTTTCATGAGAAAAGCCTGTCTGATAGAGGCTTCTTACGTGGGAAGGGTAGATTGTGAGTATCCTTTCGTATGATTCTATCGCGGCAAGGTAGTCGTGTGCCGAGAAGAAGCGATTTCCCCGCTGCAGATGCCGTTGTGCGCTTTTTTCATTCCTTAGTCTTTTCAAGGCAAGTGCCAGCGCTGTTTCGGCCTTTTCACGAATGTGCTCGGAGCGTCCTTCCCCTTGAAGCATTTCCTGGAAAATCCTTTCGGCGTCTCGCCATTGCCCCGCGGAGGAATAGAGCTTTCCCAAGCGATATTTTGCCCCCTCGTGCTTCTCCTCCAGCATTAAAACGGCATTGAGTTCAGCGTAAGCGGCAGTCACATCCCGTGTTTCCGTATAAAGATCGCCAAGAATCAAACGGATCCTTAAATTATCCGGTGCGAGCAGAAGCGCCTTTTTCAGAAATTCGATCGCTGCCGTCTTTCTCTCCTCCCGGGCTTCTTCCTCCGCCTGCGCGATCAGGGCAAACGTTTGTTTCTCTGTTTCTTTCAGCTTCCGTGCCAAGCGCATAAGTTCCTGCTTATTTCGACCCGAGGGTTGAAGGGCATAGGCCAGTTTCCACTCCTTCACCGCTTGGTAGACGTATCCTTTTTTTTCAAGTAGGCGTCCGAGGTTTTGGTGGGCCTGGATAAGGTTCGGATTAAAGACCAGGGCTCCCCGCATTTCATTCAATGCCCGGTCGATGTCACCTTTTTGTTCATAGAGCTCTCCCAGGGAAAAATGGTATTTTGAATTTTCCGGATCGAGAAAAACGGCGCGTTCCAAAAACGCAAGCGCTTTTTCAGGATCACCGCCCTCAATGTGTTCCCGAGATGCCTGGGAGGCGTTTTCCGCAGCCGCACTGGTTTGTCGCATCCTTTCTTCGCTTTGAACAATTAAGGCCTTCAGTCTTCCTTTTATTGGTTTAAGCTTCCCGCCCGGGGTTGCCAGGGCTGATTCGTATTGTTGTTTGGCCTTTCCAAAGGAGCGCATGATCCCGTAGACTTGTCCTAAGCGTTGATAGGCCTCTGTGAATGCTGGGGAGATTTTAAGCGCCTTTTTAAAGTGAAGTTCCGCCAGGTCGAAGCGGTTTTTCTGTGCCCAAATGTTTCCAAGGTTGAAATAGCTGAGGGCATGTTCTGGATTGATCTTCAGGATGTCCTGTAGCGTTGCGATTGCTACGTCAACCCTTTTATCTAAGATCGCTTTTGAACTCCGATCCAAGAATCCTTTCAATTCGATTCTATTTTCGACATCATCCAATTTCTCTTCCAGAGACTGGGCGAGCGGACCATCCTTGTCTTCCAGAAAAAAGAGTCCCGTTTCAAGTTCCGACCGGGCGTCAGTGAGTCTCCCTCCCGATTGATAAAGTTCCGACAGGCGCGTTCTGGAATCGATCGATTTCGGTTGAATCCGGAGCAAGGCCTCGAACTGTTCGATTGCCTCCTCAAAGCGGTTTTGAATCCCGAGAGAAAGGCCCAGGAAGTGGTAGGCTTGAACATTCTCAGCTTGAAGGGCCAGAACGGACCGAAACGCCGCTTCCGCAGCCTCGTTGTTCCCTTCCCGCAAGAGCTTGACTCCCCGTTCGAAGCTTGTCTTGCTTTCGAGCTGATTTCTCAGGCGCGCCAGCCGACTAGATAGAGCCTTTGCCTCGGGAGATGTCTCCTCAGGAAAGAGCATGTAGGCCTTCTGGACGGTTCTGATCGCTTCCGTGAGCCTCCCTTGCCTTTCATGTAGATTGGCGAGGAAAAGATGGGCCTGTACGAGGCCGGGGTTTGAGGCAATGGCACGGTTCAGGGCAGGAAAGGCCATATCGAATCGCCCCGTGGATAAAAAGATGTTCCCGAGGTGAAGATTTGCAAATGGATGTTTCGGATCGGTCTCTAGGACCTCCAGGAACTTGGCTTCTGCTTTCTTGAGATCTCCTCGCTGAAGCGCCGCAACTCCTTTTTCCATAGGGGAGAATTCGGGGGGAAGCGCACAATGGGTGATTTTCCAGTTATATCGCCCATATATACGGGACATAAGAAACTGAGACACTGGGAGATCTATTCTCGGGTCAGAGAGGCACAAAGAGTCGAGGCTCAGCTGCTGTGTCCAGGCATGATTCTGAAATATAAGAGTGAGAAGCAGAGAGAGGAGAACGATCGATCGAAAACGCGTACGGGTTCGTCTGTTCAAGTCTCCATCCAACGAAAGAACCTTCGGGAAGCCGACCATCCGTTCACAGATGGATAATGCGGCGTACGTTACCGTTAATAGACTGAAAAGTCAATAAAAAAAGAGCTCCCTCATTCCAGAGCCTTGAGGGGATGGATAGTTTATCCTCCTGATAATACAGGATTATAATATACAATACTTATTTCCGAACCCATGAGACTGCCACACCTCGACACATCCCTGACGATCTCTTGTTCGTCCTGTTGTTTTATGGTATCTTTGATGGTATGAGGTTCTATCTATATGCTGTTTGAATTTACGCTGATCCTTGTCCTTATTTTGGCGAACGGGTTTTTTTCTTCGGCGGAAATTGCGGTCATCGCCGCTCGAAAAAGCAACATTAAGCGTTTGACTGAGGCGGGGAATCCCCACGCAGGGTATGTGCAACAGCTCCAGGCCAATCCGGAGCCTTTTTTGGCGACGGTTCAGATCGGAGTGACCCTCCTCGGATCGGCGGCTGCGGCCATTGGCGGTATCACCGCGGTCGGGTCAATTAAGCCTTTTATCGATAAGATTCCCTTCTTGCAATCGTCCAGTGAGTTTATTTCGGTATTTCTGGTTGTGATCGGAATTTCCTACTTCTCCCTTGTTCTGGGTGAACTGGTCCCAAAGTCCCTGGCCCTGAAATATCCTGACCAGATTGCCTTGGCGCTTGCAAAACCAGTGAACCTTCTTGCCAAGATATTGCGCCCCTTTGTCCGCGTGCTGACGGCTTCAACTCGGATTTTTTTAGGCTCGGAGGGAGGGAGGATTGTTTCTGGAAGTTATATCTCAGAAGATGAAATCAAGCTGATGTTAAAAGAGGGGAGGGAAAAAGGGGTCTTTGACGAGACGGAACAGGAGTTGATCCACAGTGTATTTGAGTTTACGGATACCTCGGTCAAGGAAGTCATGGTTCCGAGACCGAAGATTCTTTCCATCCAGATCGACACCCCTTCTCAGGAAGTTCTGGAATACGTCACCGAGAATAACTTTTCCAGATACCCTGTGTTTAAAACCAACCTGAATGAAATTTCCGGGATCCTTTATTTTAAGGACTTACTCGATATCCTGCACCGCGGCAAACCGGTGGTTGTGAAAGACCTTCTTCACCCGCCCTATTTTGTTCCGGAGACAATGCAGGTCAGCGTCCTTCTTAAAGAGATGCAGCGGAGGAGAACTCAGCTCGCGATTGTCGTTAATGAGTATGGCAGTGTCGAGGGATTGGTCACGATGGAAGACATCATCGAAGAGATTGTTGGGGAGATTCAGGACGAGTTTGATACGGAAGACCGCCCTGTAGAGCGTATGAAAGACGGGTCATGGGTTGTCGATGCTTCTCTGAATGTAAGAGATTTGAGAGGCGAATATGGTTTTCCCGTCCCGGAGTCTGCTGACTACGAGACCTTGGGTGGATTTGTTCTTTCTCAGCTTCAGGGCATGCCAAAGGGGGGAGAGAATATTCGCTATGGGGAGTACAAATTTACCGTTGTCGACATAGACGGTCGGCGTATCTCGAAATTGAAGGTCGAAAAAAAGCCTGTCAGGGAGAAGGCCTCCCCCAAGGCTTAGGAGCCTGTCGGACTTAGGTGATCGTAGCGAGAGAAAGCCATTTTGAGTCCATTTTTTTGATCATTTGAGGCGAATATCTGGCATATTTAACGAAAATGATCTGGAAAATGGGCCACAAAGGCTTTTTCGTAGTAGATTCATTCTAAGTCCGACAGGCTCCTAAGCCAACCACCTCCTTGAATGCCTGATGGAGCCTGCGTGTCATCCCGCCTGGTAAGCCTGTCCCGATCTTTTTCCCGTTGACCTTTGTCAAGGGCATCAGTTCCAGACCGGTGTTCGTTAAGAAAGCCTCCTCGGCGCCGAGAAGCTCTTCAGGGAGGTAACAGCCTTTTTTTAGGGAAATCCCCGTCTTTTTTGCCAGACCAAGAACCACACCGCGCGTGATTCCCTCTAAAATAGACGCCCTGGCCGCGGGGGTTTTGATCACGCCATCCTGAAGCCAAAAGAGATTGCTCGTTGTTCCTTCCGAAAGGCGTCCTTTCAGGTCGAGGAAGATCCCTTCAAAAGCCCCCTTCTTAGTTGCCTCTATTTTTGCCATGACGTTGTTTAGAAAACTCAAGGATTTTAGTGCGGGGTCCAATGCATCGGGTGAATTCCGGCGCACTGAGACGATGGCCGCGCTGACTCCATTTTTATAGTATTCAGCAGCATATCCGTCAAACAGGCGGGGTGTAATCACCAGGGTTGTTTTGGCCTTAGGCCTGGAATTCGGGGCGAGGCCTATGCCCGCTTCGCCCCGAGTGATCGTGAGGCGGAGCATGGCATTGTTGAGTTGGTTTTGTCTGAGTGTTTCATACAGAAGGGTCTCGAGCGATGCGCGAGGGGGAAGTAAAATTTCCAGGCGGTCTGCGGAGTGCGATAGCCTGTCCAGATGTTCTGAGAGGGCAAAGATTCGCCCAGAGTAAGCCCGGACCGTCTCAAACAGACCATCTCCATAGAGAAAGCCATGATCGAAAATGGAGACCTTTGCCTCTTCTTCAGGGACAAAGCGATCGTTCAGGTAAATCCACATCGTCAGTTGGTCCCTAAGGCCTTCATCAAGGCTGCTGCTTTCTGAAGCGTTTCTTGATATTCCAGTTCGGGAATGGAATCAGCGACAATTCCCGCACCGACCTGCATGGAGATCTGATCTTTCGTCCGCACCCAGGTACGAATTGCAATGTTCAGATCCATCTCTCCTCCAAATCCGATATAGCCGATCGCGCCGGTATAGATTCCTCTCGCGCGTTTTTCCAACTCTGCAATGATTTCCATACACCGGATTTTTGGGACCCCTGTAATGGTGCCTCCCGGGAAAAGGGCTTTCAGGACTTGAAGCGGCGTGGTTCCTGGAACCAGAGTCCCGGTGATATTGGAAACGAGATGAAAGACATGGGAGTATTTTTCCAGGGTCATCATGGTGTCGACAGTGACCGAGCCATATCGGCAGATCTTTCCGAGATCGTTCCGCGCCAGGTCGATGAGCATCAAGTGTTCCGCCCGTTCCTTTTCACTGCCGTAAAGCGCCTTGATCATTTGTTGGTCCTGAAGAGAGGTCCGACCTCGGGGCCGCGTCCCTGCAATGGGCCGCGTCTCGACGATATCACCATGGAGGGATTTCCTGACCCGTACCAGTCTTTCCGGAGATCCTGAGGCGATCTGGATTATTCCCAGATCAAGGTAGGCTGAAAAAGGGGAGGGATTAATCTTCCAGAGTTGTCTGTATACCTCTAAGAGGGAGGTGTGGGAGTCCTGAAAACTAAGGCAATGAGAGAGATTGGCCTGAAAAATGTCGCCTGCCGAAATATAGGCCTTTGCTTGCCGGACCATCTCCATGTATCTTTCCGGAGAACAGCCCGTTCTGCCCTGTGAGGGGAAGGTGGGGCCTTCAAGCTTGTCCTGTGGTGTCGGCCCGGCCAGACCCTCACAGACCCTGTCTATTTTCTCCCGGCCTTCCTGATAAACTTTTTCACGGGTTTGTCCTAGGATCATCTCTGGGGCCGGATTGTATATCACGTGAAGAGAATCCTGTGCATGATCGAAGATGACGAATAGATTTAAGAAAAGGAGGTCGATATCCGGGAGATCCGGATCTTCCGCTTCCGGCGGCGGGAGGGTTTCAAACTGCCGGACGAGTTCATAGCTAAAAAAGCCAACGACCCCTCCATCGAGAAAGGGGATTTCTGAAAAAGGGCGATCTGCTTCCACTCTGGGTCTAAATTGGTCAAGCCAGTGCTGTAGGTGAAGCAAGGGATTTTCATTGGAGGATGTCGACTCCTTTTTTTCGGGATGGAGTGTGGTGAAGCGGCTGGAATCTCCCTTGCTTTGAAAGCGGGCAAAAGGGGAGCCCCCCAAAAGAGAGTATCGGCCGTCAAACCAACCCCCCGCGGAGCCATCAAGGAGAAAGAAAGCCTCTTCCCATCTTCCCTTTTGAAGAGTGTCGACCGGATGAAGACCCTGGGCTTGAACTGTTCTGACAAGTGGGAGGGGCCAGTGCTTCAACGACTCCAATTTGCTCTTTGATTTAATGGGGGAACGATCAAAATCGGTTCGGGTGTGATTTAACTGGGTCGAACGCATCGAAAGCCGACGTCGTTAATGGTTGCATCTGGGGGCGCAAAGAGTCGAAAGGTGACCGTGGAGTGATGTTTAACCAGCTCGCTATGGATTTCTTCCGGAAAGTGTCCAATGCTCGACCAGGAATTTCCCCGGAGTACCTTGATTCGTCTTCCATAGTCCTTGCTCTTGTGCTTGCTTCCGGGGTAAGGCTGATACCAGTCGGCGGTCCATTCCCACGCGTTTCCGATCATGTCAAAGACCTCATAAGGGCTCTTTCCTGCAACATAGCTCCCGACGGGCTTGAGATCTTGTGACGACCCCCCGACATTCACTTTTTGAATATCGAATTCCGTTCCCCAGGGATAGGGTCTTCCATCTACCCCTCTCGCGGCTTTTTCCCATTCGGCTTCGCTCGGAAGGTGTCCCTCTTTTGAACGACAGTAGTCTTGTGCCTCTCCCCAGCTGACCATGACCACGGGGAAGTGATCACCCCCTTGCGGGTAGCGTCCCTTTTCCCAGTAGGGCGGAGGGTCAACTTTCTCGGCAAGGACATATTCGGCATATTCCGCGTTCGTCACCTCATGTTGGTCGATATAGTAAAGGGGAAGAAATATTTTGTGGGAGGGGCCTTCGTCGACAAACCAGGGTTTGACAATGCCTTGCTCTGCCGCAAAGTTCGATTCATCTACCTCATCGGTCCCCATGATGAATTCTCCGGCCGGAATGGCGACCATCCCCTCCGGCGGGCGGCTGAAACAGGCCCCCAGCAGGGCGAAGAGGACAATGATGAGGAATATTCTCGGTTTCAATTTCTGCCTCTGTTCTTCCCAGTCAATGGCGCGACCAAAACGCTTCAGCATGCTCATATTTTTCTCGGGGTAAGGCGCGAGGAACGGAGAACCGGAGCGTAGTGTTACTACGCGAGGATTCGAGCACCACAGCAACGCCGCCATGGAGGAAAAGATGGGTGTGCTGAAGCGTTACGGGTGATTCTACTTAATTGCCGATACAGAGTCAAATTCAAATCAATAACCATGAAAATTCCATGATTAGTGAATCAGAACCTTTGAACCCGGGTCATTTTGACTTTTATCGCAAAGGTGTGGTAGTGTGCATACCAGATTGGCAGTTACCGCCAATGTATTATATGTTAAACATCAAATTGATACGTTTATCCTGCCATAAGGGCACCCGAAAGGTGCTTCAGTATCCCTTTGAGGCGAAGCGGGGCCTGTCTCCGTATACGGTATCGAAGGGGGTATGGAATGCAGGGGTTCATAATGTCCGATCAACCGATGTACGCTTCAGGGCGAGACGAGGCGAAGCTTTCAGGTCCCGCCGTATACGAAAAGATTCAGCCGATTCTGCAGGTGTTTTCGGAGCATGCGGAATCGCTACACCCTTCTTCCGATTTTCTTGACCGCCTCTTAAATCAGATAAAAACGTCGATGGGAGCAGACCTTCTCCTTCTCTTCGGACGCGAAGAAAAGGGGGAAGAGTGGCGTCTTGTTTCCCACCAGGGGATGCCGAAAGGCTTTGGCGAGGATGGTCCCATCCTTCGAGCCTGGCAATCCCTTCCGAGTATTGTTCTTCAGGAAGCCCAGGGTCTTTTTTCGGATGATATTTCAAAAGATCGCAAATTTGTAGGTCAGGTCATCCGAGGATTGGGCGTCCAGAGCTTTGCGGGGGCGACGCTTTGTTCGGAAGAAAAAGTGTTTGGCTCGCTCTCGATTGCTTATTCAAGGCCGAATGCCCTGACCCCGGCAGATCAAGAAACCTTCCTCCTGATTTCAAATCTAATCTGTCCTTTCCTCCTCCAGAGAATGCGCGGAAAAGAAAAACAACAAAAAGAACAAGTTCAAAAAGAACAAGAAGAGGATCCGCTTCTCAAGGTATCGCTTGATCGTTATGGTCGTATCCTTGAATTAAACTCCCCATTTTCAGATTATTTAGGGTATGGGGTGGAAAATATTTCAAATCTTCCCCTTTCCCGGTTCCTGACACCCAACGGAATGGCATCTTATTCCGATCAGGTCAAGCGATTGAAATCAGGAAAGAAAAGCCAAGTGTCCTTCGATCTGGAGGTTTTAAAAAAGGGTGCCTTGAAAGGGGTCTTGTCGGTAGAGCTCACATCGATACAGAAGGGGAAAAATCCTCTTGTATTTGAGTTGAGCGGACGGGATGCGACAAGCATTCAGACCTTGGAGAAGGAGCTTGTCCGTAAAAATATCGAGCATGGGATCGTTGAATCGACCCTTTCCATATTAAGCCAATGTGTAAAGGAGGAGGAGGTCCTCCAGAGGGCACTGGAAGAGATGCTCACCTCCGTGGATATGGATGGGGGCTACCTCTTGAAACTGGAGGAGAAAAGCCATCGACTCTTTCTGGCAGCGCATCATCATATTTCGGAAGAGACAGCGGAACGCTTGGAGAAACATGGAATAAAAGTCGGAGATGCGGGTATCGGAAAAGTCATCATCCGGAAAGCGCCGACCTTGATGGTTGCGGAGGAAGCGAAAACGCCCTTGAAAGAAAAGCTGGTCGGAGAAGAGGGGCTTCGTTCCTACATGGGGACTCCGATAAAGCTATCCGGAAGTTCCTGGGGAATCCTTTGCCTTTTTAGCCGGAGCAGAATTTTTACAAAAGATGATGTCGTCGTCCTGGGTCGGGCGGCAAATGCCTTTGCCTTCTCACTTGACAGCATAAAGATGTTTGCTGACATGGGAAAACAGGTTTCTGACCTCAAGATTATCAATGAGGTTGGACAATCGATTGCGAAGAGCCTCCATCTGGAACAACTTCTTCCTTCGATTGCGAATAGTCTTAAGCAGATGGTCGGGGCCAGCAACTGCTACATCTTTTCAGTAGAGGATAAAAGAAGTCTTCTTCTGGGGGTTGCCGGGTCAGACCATTGTAGTGAAGCCATTCGGAAGATCGAGTATAAGATGAATGAGAATACACTCATCCCGCTTACTGCGAGAGATCGGCATCCGATCGTTGTCGATAATGCTCCTCATGACGCGCGGGTCGGTAAAAAGTGGATCAAGACCTTTAAATCGCGCTCACTCTTTTCGATCCCCTTGATCAAGAAGGAACGGACGGTCGGTATTGTTCTTCTCGATGAAACGCGCTACTTCCGGAATTTTTCTAAAGAGGAGGTTGAAAGAATTGAGAGTATGGCGGGCCAGATTGCGCACGCCTTCGAAAATGCAGTAATACACCAGGCCGTGCAGAAACATATGGAACGGTTACAATCCCTCTCGTTTGCGATGGCGAATATCCAGGAAGAGGAACGCCGACGTATCGCAAAAAAATTAAGAGACGAGTCGGGAAAAAACATGAAAAACATTAAAAACACACTGGAATGTATGAAGAAAGAGCTTGGAAACCCCGAAGAAGCACTTCGTGCCCGTCTTGACCAGATCATTGAGCAGACCGGGAAAACCCTCGAAGGGGTTCAGAAAATCTCCCATGATTTACGCCCTGCGATTCTTGATGAATCCGGGCTCATCGCGACGCTTCAGTGGACGGCCGATACGTTTTCAAAACAGACTGGAATAGGAGTACATCTCCAGCTCTCAGGGTCTAAAAAGAGATTTTCTGCCAGGCTTGAAACCCTCCTTTACCGCATTGTACAGGAAGCGATGAACAACGTTTCCAGACATGCCAATGCAGAGTCGGTGGTGATCTCTCTGGAGAAAAAAGAGATCCATTTACATCTGTATATGACCGATGATGGAAGAGGCTTTAATGTAAAGCGTTATTTTGCCTCTCCTCCGATGTCCCGGAGGGGCATCGGCATCCTGGGAATGAAGGAACGCGTGGAACTCTCCGGCGGGACCTTCTTTATTGATTCAAGTCCGGGACATGGGACGAGGATATCGATCAAGCTTCCTCTAGTAAAACGAGGCTCATAGATAAACCGCCGATTCTCCTGAAATACTGCGTTATCGGCCTCTTTGTCTCCTCAACGTACAAAAGTACGTCTCGATCCCCAAAAAGGCCTCTGGCCTTGTCTTTCAGAAGACTTGACGGTGTCCCTTAAGTTCCAATCTAAGACATTGAGACATCTTGCCCGATCTTTCTACTTTGGCCTTTTCAGGTAGCCTTCTACGAAGATGTCGATGTCACCGTCCATGACGGACGTCACGTTTCCTTTTTCGATTCCGGTTCGATGGTCTTTGACCATCTGGTAGGGCTGGAAGACATAGGATCGAATTTGGTTTCCCCATCCGATTTCTTTTTTCTCTCCTGTTATTTTTGCCATGTCCTCCTGCTTCTTTTCCTGTTGTAGCTCATAGAGGCGCGATTTCAAAACCGTCATGGCAACCGCCTTGTTTTGAAGTTGAGACCGCTCATTCTGGCATTGTGTTACGATTTTGCTCGGAAGATGTGTAATGCGAACCGCAGAAGAAGTTTTGTTGACATGCTGTCCCCCGGCCCCGCTTGCACGGTAGATATCGATGCGAAGGTCTTTTTCATCGATGACGACATCCGGATCATCCTCAATTTCAGGAGAGACAAAAACGGAGGCAAACGAGGTATGCCGCCGTTTGTTGGCATCAAAGGGAGAGATGCGGACAAGACGATGGACGCCTGCCTCCGCCTTGAAATAGCCATAGGCGTAGGACCCCTTTGCGGCAAAGGTTACACTCTTTATCCCCGCTTCATCCCCGGGCTGGAGATCGAAGGTCTCTACACTGTACCCTTTTCTCTCGCTCCAGCGAAGATACATCCGCATCAGCATCTGAGCCCAATCCTGCGACTCGGTCCCCCCCGCGCCCGGATGAATCGTGACGATGGCATTATTGAGATCCTTGGGACCCTTGAAGAGGGTTTCTATTGTGAGCCGGTCCGTCTTCCGGCGAAGGTCATCGATCGCTGTTTCAATCTCTTTTTCAACGGAGGCATCATTCTCCTCTTTGCTCAGTTCAATCAGGAGGGCTGTTTCTTCCCAACTATCGTCAATCTGGTGCCACTGCTTTGAGACCTTTTCAAGTCTTGCCTTGAGGGCGATCTTTTTTTGTGCCGACTCCGGATCACTCCAAAAATCAGGCTCGGAAGCCGCTGCGTCCAGTTCCTTAATCTGATTCTCTATTGAGGCCAGGTCAAAGATGCCCCCTGAGTTGGTCTAGTTCAGATCGAAGGGCGTCAAGTTGTTGCTGGAGTTCATAGAGCATTGGCTTTTCTCCTTTTGCGTTGTTCAAAAATACAAAAAATGAGTGTGATTATAGCACAGGCCATCACAAAAAAATCTCCATACAGGGTATAAAGCGTCCTGCGATTTCCGGGGAGAAGTTCTTCGGAAAGGCTTGTTTCAACAAAAAGAGGGGACTGCTGTGTAATCTTCCCGGTCGCGTCGATGAATCCTGAGATGCCGGTGTTTGCGGCCCGCGCGAAGGGAACGCGGTTTTCAATTGCCCGAAAGACCACCATCGAAAAGTGCTGATAAGGGGCGGCAGATCTTCCGAACCACGCATCGTTCGTGATCGTGGTCATCAGGACCGCCCCTTTTTTAACAAATTGGCGGACCATTTCCGGGAAAATAACCTCGAAGCAGATGACCGTTCCGATCCGGGTTTCTCCAACCGCCATGAGCTTTGCCTCGCGGCCCGGGACAAAATCACCAAGTCCCTCGACCATTTTGTTAACAAAAGAAAGAAGGGAAGAGAGCGGGACATATTCCCCGAAAGGGACGAGATGCATCTTGTCATAACGGGAAAATAGGCGGTTTTCCGGTGAAAGCAGGTAAGCGCTGTTCGACAAAGAGATCCTCCCAGAGGGGAGGGTACTGTACGCCGGGCTTCCGAAGAGGAGGTGGAAGTTCCCTTTTCTGGAGAGGTCCAGCAGCGCGCTTCGATAATCTGGCTCGTCTTCAAAGAAGAAAGGGAGGGCCGCCTCTGGCCAGATCACCAATTCAGGTCTTGTTGCGCTTTTTCCCTCAAGGTTCATCAAGGAAAGGCGTTTGTAGGTCTGGAAGGTTTCCTCCCGGAATGGTGTATCCCATTTCTGAGCTTGGTCAATGTTTCCCTGGACGACTGAAACGGAAAGGGAAGGTCCGTCTCCCATGGGCTGAGATAGGCGAAACATACCGTAAAAGAGTGTAAAGGCAAGGACGCCGAAGGCTGTAGTGACCTGGGCAACAGCGATCCTTTTTTCTTTCCATCCTATATGGAGGATCTTGAAGAGTGCGAAGTTGACGAGGACGAGGACAAACCCGACTGCGTAGACACTTCCAAAATCGGCGATCTGAATCACCGGGAGAAATCTATATTGTGAATAACCAAGAAGTGCCCAGGGAAATCCGGTAAAAAGCTGTCCCCGGATGAACTCTGTTGTTGCCCAGGCGGCAGGAGCCAGGAAGAGGGCAGAGAGACGCCTGTCCGGTACGTATCGGAGTAGCGCCGTAAAGAGGCCGAAATAGACCGAGAGATACGCGAGGAGGAAGAAGGTCAGGAGAAGACTTATTCCATGGGAAATGCCGCCGTATTGGTTCAGGGTGAACGAGATCCAGGAAAGAGATCCAGAAAAGAAGATGATCCCGGTGATCCATCCCAGAAAAAAAGCCCTGGAAACGCTCTGGTCAAGGATGGCAAAAAAGAGAGGGATCAATGCGACCCATGCGAGGAGAGAGAACTCCCAGCGGGGAAAACTCAAGCAGAGAAGGCAACCCGACAAGGCGGAAAGCCCATAGGAGCCTGTCTGAGAAATAAAGGATCTACTGCGGTGATGGTAAATAAGCCCATTTTTCAGGTTATTTTCGTTAAATAGCGGGGCTATTCGCCTCAAATCACCCGCAAACTTGGCTCTATTTTCCATTCACCTCGCGACGATCCTATTTCTCAGACAGATTCCTAGGAGCGTATCTGTTTACTCATTGCGGGTTGCGTCTGTTTCGTCCCGAAATCTGTAGAGTCGATGCAGATTTATTTCGCACCGCTTGGATGGTGATCCACCCCGATATACGCCTCAATAAACCGTTTAATGCGTGCTTCATCAAAATCGTCCAGCTTGTCGATCCTTGTCCAGGCCGTCAAGGCGATGCGGGTTTCCAATCCGGCATAGGGGGCTGCAAGCAGGTGTCCGTAGCGACTGCTTTCTCCTCCCTTTTTGCTTTTCTTGAGATAGCTCCATGCCAGTTTCTCAATCTGTTTGATCAGGTCCTTGCAGTCTTTGCAATCATACTGGATCAGGACCCCGCCATCCTCAAGGTTGTGGACCTGAAGCTCGTTTGGAATCTGCTGCCGATAGACCCCCCATTTGGCAACATTATGCGTATGCGGCCCGGAAGTCGGCGGCTTGCTGTTGTAGGGCGGATGAGTCGCCCGGATCGAGGAGATATGGCGGTTTCCGAGAGAGGGAACGCTTGTCCCCGGGCCATCATCCTGCGCGTGGGTCAGGCTGAAAGGGGACAGCCCAAACAGCAAGACCAAAAATAAAACCAAGTGTTTATTCCAGTGGTCATTCATATTGAAAAATCTCCTATTATATTGACCTTTTTAAATAAGTTTATCAAATAATTTATATGAATGATAGGGTGGTTTGACTTGCCCCCCCTTTTCATGGTTTTATCCCTGATGCGATTCCCAACGATAATAAAAAGGGTGAAGAAGGTCCTTCTTTTCCCCCTGATATGGAGCGGATTTTTCTTCTCTCTCGTCTTCTGTTCAGCTTCCCTTTACGCGGCAGAACCCATCGCGGTTGTTGCCACCCTTCCGGTCCTGAAAGGTTTTACCGAAGAGATCGGGGGGGCACACGTTAAGGTAAGCTCTCTGATCAGCGGCCTGGAAAGTGAACATACCTATACCCCGAAACCGAGTGATGTGATTGCCCTTCAACGTGCTCGTCTCCTCATCAAGATCGGTCTTGGCCTGGAGGTATGGATTGATCCTCTTATTGAGAATGCTAATCGGGTGGACCTTCCGGTTGTGATCACCTCTCAGGGGGTTTCTCTCCTCAATGACAGCTCTCATGCACTGGAACATCCGGGAGAGCCCGTCGCGAACCCCCATATCTGGCTGGACCCCGAGAATGTGAAGATCATGATTCGGAATATTGTCGAAGGCTTGATCAAGGTGGATCCGGCACATGAGGATGATTTCATTCAGAATCAGTCACGTTATGTTCGGGACCTTGATCTACTGGTCAAAGAATTGATGGAAACAGTGAAGGCTCTCCCGGATAAGGCAATCATCACGCATCATCCCGCATGGCCCTATTTTTCGCGCCGATTCGGGTTTATCATCAAAGGAGACATTCTCTCTCAAATTGGCAGTCGGCCTTCCGCCAGACATATCGCCGGTCTCATCGCGTTGATCCGGAAGGAAGAGGTCCGGGTCATTGTTTCAGAGCCGCAACTCAGCCCAAAGATACCAAAGATCCTGGCGGATGAAACTGGGGCAACCATCGTTGTCCTCTCCCCCCTGCCCGGCGCAATCCCTGGAACAGAGACCTATTTCGATCTGCTTCGCCACAACACTCAGGTCCTTGTCGCGGCGTTGCGCGGGTCTTAAGGAACCTTAATGGCCGCTTCCCCTATCGTACAATTTTCTCATGCCACATTTTCCTATGCCGACCGCATCGCTCTGGAAGACATCACGCTTGACATCAAGGCCGGGGAATTTGTCGGCGTCATCGGGCCAAACGGATCAGGAAAGACCACCTTTCTGAAAGGCCTCCTTGGCCTGATGACCCCGGTTCGCGGCGAGTTGCAGATCTTTGATTGCGCCTGTGAGGCCCTCCGTTGTCACCACCGGGCACGGATCGGATATCTCCCTCAAAAGGGGATGACCGATCCAAACTACCCGATCACGGCGTGGGAGGTGGCCATGATGGGACGTTTCGGTGCCATCGGCCTTTTTAAACGGCCTTCCCGAAGCGACGAAACGATTATCTCCGAGTCACTGCAAGCCGTCGGGATGGAAACCCTAAAAGATCTCCCTTTCGGCACGCTTTCCGGGGGGGAACAGCAGCGTGTCCTCATAGCCCGCGCCTTGTCGCAACGACCGGAGATCCTTCTTTTAGACGAACCGACGACCGGAATCGATGCCACCGCGCAACATCAGTTGATCGATCTGGTCTGTCACCTTCATCGGTCCTATCATCTGACGATTGTCTTTGTGACGCATGATATCAATATGATCAGCCCCTTTGTGGATACCCTTGTTCTTCTGAAAACACGGCTATATGGGAAGGGACCTCCCCACGAAATCCTGACAAAGGAGACGCTCTCCCGCGTCTACGGCGAAGAGGTTATTATGGCGGAACGGGACCAGAGGCCCTATATCATCATTCACGATACGCACCATACCTGATCGCTTGTCCGGAGATTGCTCCATGGAGACGTTGCTACGGTGTTCGAATCCTCACGTATAAACCATACGCTCCGGGTTCTGCGCGTCTTGTGCATTACCCTGAAGCAATGTCCAGACAAGCTGTATTGTTATTACAGGGCAGGATCATTAATTTATGATTGAAATGTTGTCATACGGGTTCATGCAGCGGGCCTTTCTCTCTTCTTTCCTGATCGGATTGGTTTGTTCTGTCATTGGGGTATTCGTTGTTTTGAAAGGGCTTTCCTTTATCGGAGCGGGGACGGCGCATGCCGCCTTTGCCGGTGTGACGCTTGCCTTTCTGATTGGCGCTCCCCCACTTCTCATGGCGGTGATCTTCGGGCTTGCAACGGTCTGGATCATTGCTAAGCTTCAGGAAAAAGGAAAGATGAAGCCGGATGTGCCGATTGGTGTTTTTTATACCTTTACCATGGCACTGGCGATCCTTTTTATCGGTTTGATGGAGGGATATAATCCGGAGATTTACGGTTATCTCTTTGGGAGCATTTTGTCTGTCACCGCAGGTGACCTGCTTGTCATCCTGTTCCTGACTTTTGCCATTCTGTTGACCACCCTTCTATTCTTTAAGGAGTTTCACTTTATTTCATTTGATCAGGAGATGGCAGAGGCGAGCGGAATCCCGGCTCGGAATCTTTATTTTCTCCTGCTCAACCTTATCTCTTTAACGGTGGTGATCTCTTTAAAAGCGGTGGGGTCGATTCTTGTCTTTGCCCTTCTGGTGATTCCGGCGGCGGCGGCGCAGCAGTGGGCAAAAAGTATGAAGGGCATGATTTTCTACTCTGTCATGATCGGAGTCCTCTCGTCGTGGGCCGGGGTGGTCTTCTCGTACTGGTTTGATCTCCCCTCCGGGGCGACCATCGTTCTACTGACCACGACGATCTTTTTCTTATCGGTCCTCTATTCGCCCAAAGGCCGGGCAAAACGATTTAGACCTTAGGAACCTCTGATTAAGTCTGGGTTGAATTTTTCAGGAGACAAAATGTTTTGATTCAAGGCGAAAATCGAAGAGAATAGCCCGTAATTTTCAAGGTTTGCAACGTAGAAGCGGGACATTTTTGCCCTAAAAAATCAATTCATGACTTATTCAGAGGTTCCCTTAAGGGGGAGGCTTTGTGTTGCTTGGGGATAGGGCTTAAAAAGTAAGGTTTCTAGAGGGTTTTTTCTTTTCACTGCGGGAGACACCTGTTTCGGCGGCGGCCTTGGCGACTTCCTGTGCGACGGCTTTTGTGACCTTGCGGTCGAAAACCCCCGGGATGATGTAGTCCTCGGAAAGGTCCTCATCGTGAATAACGGAGGCAATGGCATGGGCGGCGGCCTGTTTCATCGCCATGTTGATCCGGGAGGCCCGAATATCGAGCGCCCCTCTGAAGACACCGGGAAAGGCAAGGACATTGTTGATCTGATTGGGGTAGTCGGATCGACCGGTTGCCATAATTCGAACGACCCCTTCTGCCTCTTCGGGCATAATCTCAGGTGTGGGATTGGCCAGGGCAAAGATCACCGGATCGCGGGCCATCTTCTGTATGGCCGCCCGTTTAAGAACCCCCCCGCTTGAAACCCCGATGAAGATATCTGCCCCCTGGAGGGCTTCTTCCAGGCCTCCCTTTAGATGATGAAGGTTTGTTCTTTTGACATAGTCTTCTTTGACCTTGTTCATCCCGGTTTTTCTGCCGGCGTAAAGCGTTCCTTTGCGATCGCAGCCAATGATTTTTTTGACGCCGGAGTCTAAAAGAATATCCGTAATGGAAATCCCCGCGGCACCGACTCCATTGACCACAACCTTCAGGGCCGAAAAGTCTTTTTTAACGATTTTAGCCGCATTGATCAGGGCCGCCAGCACGACGATGGCGGTCCCGTGCTGATCGTCGTGAAAAACCGGGATATCCAGCTCTTCTTTTAAACGGCGCTCAATCTCAAAACATCTGGGAGAGGAGATATCTTCCAGGTTGACACCGCCAAACCCGGTGGAAATCAACTTCACCGTCTGGATGATCTCCTCGGTATCCTGAGTCCTCAGGCAGATTGGATAGGCATCCACCTTGCCGAACTCCTTAAAGAGCATTGCCTTTCCTTCCATGACCGGCATCGCGGCTTCTGGCCCGATATTTCCCAGGCCCAGGACGGCTGATCCGTCTGTGACAATCATGACGCTGTTCTTTTTTATCGTCAGCGTGAAGGCTTTTCCCTTGTCTTCGTGGATGGCCATGCAGACATGGGCCACGCCGGGGGTATAGAGGCGTGAGAGGTCATCTCTTGTTTTGAGACGAATTTTATTTGTAATCTCGATCTTCCCGCCCAGGTGGAGGAGGAAGGTCCGGTCGGAGCGATGAAGCAACTGAACGTTCGGTATCTCCTTTATCTGGGCCACGATCTCTTTTACATGCGCTTCATCACGCGTCTTTACGGTGATGTCTCTCGAGACCATCCCGCGGTCCGCGTTGACAATATCGACCCCTTCTATATCTCCTCCGACCTTCCCGATAACGGAGGTAATCTGACCAAGGATGCCCACCTTGTTTTTAAACCTCAACCGAAGCGTGATGCTGCGACTGGCACCTGAATAAGCCATGATGATTTTATGAACCTCCTTAAGCAGAGCGTGCTGCATGTAACGCTTTATTCCGAGCGTAGGGAAGGGATCTTAAGAACGTCTTCTCATTGCAAGTGACCTGGTTGAGTCCGGAAGCGAATATAGTAAGTATACCACAAGAATATTGATCGGGACTCGTTTGACTCACCATCCTATTCCTTCTATCATACGAGGGTGAAAAGATTTCTCTTGCGGAAAAATGCCTTTAAAATGTCACTGTTTTTTCTCCTTTTTCTTTTGATTTCCCCTGGGGTCCCGGCGGAGGAAGGGGATCCAATCCGGGAGATTGCGCGTTATTTTCCCGATGAGGTGGGACGCACCTGGAAATATGAGGGGTCCGTAGTCGACGAGGTGCAACGGATCGCCTCCTATACCAATATTGCGACGGTTCAAAAAAGGATTGAGCGAAATGGGGTGGAGGTCATGGTTTTTACCGAAACCAACCAGGCAAACCGTGGATTGCGCAAGAGTTTCTTTTTGAGGGATGAGGGTGGAATTGTCTATCATGGCGGAGAGCCGACCACCCCCTTCGAGTCTCAGCTTGTTCCCTATCAGGTCGTCAAGTTTCCGATGACTTTAGACCATCCTTACTCACAGATTGAAAAGAAGAACGTTGCATTCGGACTGGACCTGGACCTTGATGGAAAGGATGAGCAGGCGGATGTCAGTGCCCACATCGTGGCAGAAAAGTTTGAGACGGTCTCTGTCCCGGCAGGGGTCTTTCCGGACAGCCTGAAGATTGTCGGAACCCTGGTTATCCGAATTACGCTTTCCGGTAATCAGGAAGTTGTAGAAATGACTGATCAAACAATCAACTGGTTTGTGATGGATATCGGCCTGGTGAAAGGGATTGAACGTGCAACCTTCCCCAGGGTCGGAGGGTTTCCCGGGACGGGCAGTATTACGATCGAAATGCTTTCAGGATACTCTAATCCAGAAACGCTAATGTTTTAGTCTTCTCCCAGCATGTCCTCGACAAGATAAGGCATGATTTCTGCCAATGTCGGGTGGATGTGGGAGATGCGGGCATATTCCGACAATGTTGCCCGAAAGTGCATGGCCACGACCCCCTGGTGAATCAGATTGGAGGCCTCCGCACCCAGTATTTGTACCCCCAGGATCTCACCTCGCACCGGGTCGGCAAGGATTTTGATAAAGCCCTCCATGCGGTCGGTCACGATAGCCTTTCCCAGGTCACTGAAGGGGAAGGTGCCGACACGGACTTCAATCCCCTGTGCTTCCGCCTCGCGTTCTGATAAACCAACGCGAGCCACCTCCGGATCGGAAAAGACCGCACGCGGAATGACGCGCGTATCTGTCTTGTCCACAGGGCCTTTGACGAGATTCTTCCCCGCAATCGCTCCCTGATAGGTCGCCATATTCACAACCTGTAGAACCCCGGTCACATCTCCCGCGGCGTAGATATTCGGATTGCTTGTTTGAAGGAAGTCATTGATCTCTATCCCTTTATCATAGCGCCTCACGCCCGCGGCATAGAGATCCAGCCCTTCAATATTCCCTGTCCGGCCGGTGGCGACCAGGATCATCTCCGAAGCCACGGTCCTTTTGTGCCCCTCCGATTCAAAAGAGACCTTCCGCTCTGTCCCGGTTTTCTCCATCCCGGTCACACGGACGCCCGTATATAGGTCGATCCCATCTTCCCGGAGATATCCACCGAGGGCGATCCCGATGTCGGGATCTTCCTGGCTCAAGATATGTTTGCTCCGTTGCAGGAGGGTGACCTTTGTTCCCATTCGGTTGAAGAATTGACCAAATTCCAGGGCCTCCGCCCCGCCGCCCAGGATGATCAATGATTGCGGAAGGGTCTCAAGATCGAGGGCATCATCGCTGGTGATGTATCCGGTTTTTTCCAGGCCGGGGAAAGGGGGAATGACCACTCGGGAGCCGGTCGCGATCAAAAATTTTTCACATGAATAATCGCTTTGGCCAACCTGGACCTTCTCTTTTGATAAAAACCGGGCTTTGCCGGAGAGGAGGGTGATGTTTGTGTTTTTTTCGATCGACTCTTTGGCGTAGTCTGCCATTTCCTGGATGAGGCGGTCTTTTCGTTCCTTTATTTCGTCAAACCGGAGGCCGACCCTCTTTCCAGGATAAACTCCGACACGCGGGGCCTTTTTCATCAGGCCGACGAGGTCTGATGAGCGGAGATAGGCCTTGGTTGGCATACATCCTTTGAGGATGCAAAGCCCCCCGAAAGGACCGGTTTCAACCAGTCCCACCTTCGCGCCACATTTTACCGCGGCCTGGGCCCCGTATCGCCCAGCGCTCCCGGCCCCTATCACCATGACATCAAATTTCTTCATATCGGAGTATCATAACATAAGAGTTTACTGAAGGTTCATAATGGGATCTTGGGACATTATTTTCGTTTGACGAATTGATTCCTCCCTGTGTATCCTGAGCTATATACCAATTCTCCTGGCATCAAGGGGGGCTTTCCTTCGTCTGGCACCTTGCGCCGAAAGGGAACAGGCATTTGTTTACACCCGATACGATTCTCCCCATCCTCTTTCGCTTGATTCATCTTGTTGCAGGTGTGATCTGGCTCGGTCTTCTCTACTATTTGAATCTGATCCAGATTCCCTTCATGAAAGAAATTGATACACCGATCCGGAAAGAGGTCGTCCTGAAACTCCTCCCCCGGGTTCTCTTCTGGTCCCGATGGAGCGCGGTGGTGACGCTTCTGGCGGGGATGGGGTTGATGGTCGGCGGGCATTTCCGGAACCCTGCGATCATGATCGGTGCTACGCTCGGCCTGATCATGTTTTTAAATGTGTGGGTCATTATATTCCCGAACCAGAAGGCGATCATACTAATGACGGCCGACACCCTCTCCGCCGGGACGCCGGTCCCTCCAGACATAGAACCCTATGTCCGACGTGTCTTCTGGGCTTCCCGGTTTAACTTCTGGCTCTCCTTCCCAATGCTCCTTTTCATGGGCGCTTCATCTCACTTTCCTCAATAAACCGTCACGCCCTTGACATCGTCCCGCAGTTTACTCTAACTTCTATTCTCCAAGTCTCAATACTTAAAGTGCTTCAAACTCTTACCGAAACCTGTGGATCGTCTGATGCGACTCGTTTCCTGGAACGTCAACGGCATTCGTGCCGCTATGAAAAAAGATTTTTCGGTGGCACTTGACGCCATGAAGACCGATGTCCTCTGTCTGCAGGAGACGAAGGCCCAGGATGATCAGGTTGCTGAGGCCCTAGCGGAAATCAATGGATTTCATCTGTACTCAAACTCTGCGGTGAAAAAGGGGTATTCCGGGACCGCGATTCTCACGCTTACGCAACCCCTGAGCGTCCGTTACGATATGGGCATTGAAGCGCATGATCAGGAAGGCCGTGTGATTGCCCTGGAGTTCGAGCATTTTTTTCTGGTGACGGTGTATACCCCAAATTCGGGTAGTGAACTCAAACGCCTTGAATATCGCAAACAATGGGATGCTGATTTTCTTGCCTACCTCAAGGACCTGGAGACGAACAAGCCTGTGATCGCTTGTGGGGACCTTAATGTAGCGCATCAGCCGATCGATCTTGCCCGCCCAAAACCAAATTACAACAAGAGCGCCGGTTATATGCAGGAAGAAATTGACGGCATGGACCATCTTATCGCGGCGGACTTCATTGATACCTTCCGATACCTTAACCCGAACAAGGTTAAATACAGCTGGTGGAGCTTTCGTGCCGGTGCACGTGCAAGAAATGTCGGCTGGAGGATTGATTACTTCCTTATCTCCCCCGGCCTGGCTGACAGCATCAAAGACGCGGACATCCTGAATGAGGTTATGGGTTCGGATCATTGTCCTGTGACACTGGATTTGAGCTCTGACTCTCCTGGATAAGGTTGTCCGGAAACTCCAGATGTATTATTGAGTACAAACTCTGTTCTTCTGAGGGGAGTTGTCCGGGTGCGGAAGACGGATGGATCTCTCTTGGCAGGAGTGTAAAAAAAACTTGACAGTTTTTCAAATCTCTATACTATGGTAGGGGTTACTGTCCTAGGGTATTCCGTTTTCTTCTGTTGAAAAGAGCCAATAAAGAGACGGAGTGGAAAAACTGGGAGATGTACACGTTACTGTCTATAACGTGATATGAGTGTGTTGTACCCCTTCAGTGAATCCAGTCTTCGTGAAGGGGGGGGGGCGTGGTTTTCACGTCGGTGGATATAATCACGATAATGGAGGAAGTGTAGATGAAATATGGGATGATAGCGTTAGCCCTGTTTGCCACCACAATATTCAGTGTCAATTTCGCCAGGTCTGAGGCAGGGGTCGAGAAAGATGTGGGTACGGCCCGTGTCCCGGAAGATGAAATGGATGAGGCCAGGGAGTGGACCAATCCCTTCAAATCCACCCCTGAAAATATTGCGAAGGGCAAAGCGCTCTTTGTGGGTAAGGCAACCTGTTTTACCTGCCACGGAAATGAGGGAAAAGGTGATGGGATTGCAGGCGCAGCCCTTGATCCGGGTCCACGAAATTTCCATAATCCATTGATGAAGAATCGGCAGGCGGGTGAATATATGTGGGTGGTCGCGAATGGGGTTGAAGGCACCGGGATGATCTCATATACGCCAGGTATCGTTTCAGAGGAAGAGGCTGCACTGATCATCCTCTTTGAAATGAGCCTTCGTAAGTAAGCCTTCTTGATCGAAGTGTCATTTGCAGGATATGCTGAAGGTGTTAAAAGGTGTTTTGTGTGGGCTCTCGGTTTTCTTAATGGTTTCGCTCTCCTATGGAGCCGAGGCCGACTTATCGAAAATACGGGTGCCGAGAGACAGGTTGAAGGAGGCCCGGGCCTTAAAGAATCCCTATCGCGCGACTTCTAAGAATATCGCGAAGGGGAAGGCCCTTTATCAGACAAAGGCAACCTGTTTTACCTGTCATGGAAAAGAGGGCAGGGGAGATGGTCTGGCTGCACCTGGTCTGGATCCCTCTCCACGGAACTTCACAAACACCGGCTTTCATGGAATGAGGACAGACGGGGAGCTTTTCTGGGTCATCCGGGAGGGCATACCCGGGACAGCAATGATGCCGATGGTGGGTAGTGTTATCACCGAAGACGAGGCATGGCTTGTCCTTTTGTATGAAAGAAGCCTGGGAAAGAAAAAGTGATTGCACATCCTTAGATTTTAAAAAAGGGGAACCTTCTGGTTCCCCTTTTTTATTATGGTGCATCTGTTTTCTGAAGTCGGCCTGACTACAGGACGGGATTCTTTAATTAAATTCATAGAGGTGGGTTTATGTTTGAGAAAGGGTGGGGGTTCTTCCCGACCTGTGATCGTATAAATATCTATGAGGTCGTTATTCTTGCCGTTTTTATTCTAGGAGGATGCGGCACCCGCGCTTCACGCGTGGACAGTTCACCTCCCGGCGTGCTGGCGGGGGGTGATGCCTCTTCTCCAGTCGAGATCTCAAAAGAAGTTCGACTCCGATTGACTGAGATTCTCAAGGAAAATAGTGTTTCTATCGGTCGCCGTGATAAAAAGCTTCAAGAACTTTTAGAAAGAGTCCGGGCGATGGCGTATCGTCTTGAAAAACGTCTGCACGGGGATAGGTTTGCGGCAAAGGCAAGGGAAAGACTGCTCGCAGGGGATTTCAAAGGTGCCGAGAAACACTTAAGTGCATCGCTTGAGAAAAACGAAAAAAGATCATCTGAAATGAGATCTTCTGCCGCTATGGACGCTTTTGACCTGGGATCGCTCAAGGCCCTGAACTTGAAGCATAAAGAAGCACGGGACTATTTTATTCGGGCAGCCGATCTGGAACCCGAAAACAGCGATTATCTGTATCAGCTGGGCTTGATGTCTGACCTCGTGGGAAGTTCAGTGAAGGCGGTCGGATATTACAACAAGGCCCTGGAGATTGATTTAAGCATTTTCGGAGAGAAGCATTCCAATGTTTCAAGGAGCTATCATCACCTGGGTTTGGCCTGGGACCGACTCGGAGACATGAACAAGGCGGCCGTATATTATAATAAGGCCCTTGAGGTAGATTTGGTCGTCTTCGGAGAGAAACACGCAAAGATTGCCGCGAGTTATGACAATCTGGGTCGGGCATGGAGTGCGCTGGGGGACAAGGATAAAGCGATAGAATATTATAATAAGGCCCTTGAGGTGGATTTGGCCCTCTTTGGGGAGAAGCATCCCAAAATTGCCACCCGATACAATGACCTGGGGGAGGCATGGAGAAAGCGCGGAGCATTTAAGGAGGCGATCCGATATTACGAGAAGGCCCTTGGGGTTCGTTTAGCCCTCTTTGGGGAAAAGCACCTTAAAGTTGCCTCTAGTTATAATGCCCTGGGTTCGGCGTGGTATGGGCTCGGAGATATGGAGCAGGCAATAAATTTCTACGAGAAAACACTGAAGATTCTCTCAAGCGCTTTCGGAGAAAATCACCCGAATGTTATCTCCACTTACAACAACCTGGGTGCGGCCTGGGATGCCTCGGGAGATTCTAAGCAGGCGATCCGGTATTACACGAAGGTTCAGGAGATTTTTGTATCCATCTTTGGAGAAAAACATCCCAATGTTGCCATCAGTTACAATAATCTTGGAGAGGTCTGGAGAAAGTCGGGGGCCTTTAAAAAGGCGGCAGAGTCCTATAGGAAGGCCTTGGTGATATTTCAAACGTCATTCGGCCCGAATCATCCAAACACAAAAACAGTAGAATCAAACCTTAGAAAAGTCAGCCCCGACAAACCTTGAGTCACAGAATGTTTTCAAAGTATTCCCTGATTTTTTTACTGACAGTTCTTTTTGCCTGTACCCTTGGCACACTGCCCTCCCTTTCGTCGAGTCAAAATGAAGCAGTTTCTGAAACCGGTTCTAAAAATAAGGCCGACGCCGGAAGAACCCTTATCGGCTCTGTTCATTTAGACCCCAGCGCGAACGCAAAAACCTATAAAGTCAAAATTAAAGAGTCTGGCCAGGTACTACATGAAGCCCGCCTCTCGGCAGGGGAGCCTTTTCGGTTCAATTCAATCGTACCGGGTCTTTATGAGCTGGTGATCGAGGCCAATGGGCATACCACTTTTGTCGAGCCGGACTTTATAAGGATTGGAAGCCAGGATGTTACACGGGTTACGGTTCAGATGAAAAAGGCACTGACCCTTTTCCTGAAGGGAGATGCTACAAGAACAATCATGTGCAGTGCCTGTCATAAAAAAATCTATATGGAACTGCTGCGAGGTGAGGGGAGTGATCTCCATACCTCCACGTGGCCTGGCCCTGACGGAACCTTAATCGATTTTCCGGATGATTTGTCGCATGAGTTCTATCCGGATTCTTCTCCAGTGCATCTTGCCTATGTCTCTCCCATTACGGTGGCGGCCATTGCCAGGCAGCCTAAAAAAAAGAGGGATGCCTGCCGACGCTGTCACGCGCCCACAGGGATTCTTCAGGGGGGGGATCGACCGACCACACCCGATCTGCGTGAGAAGAACCGGGAGGATGGGGTCTCCTGTGCGAGCTGCCATTTGGACCGAGATGGGAATGTTCATGGAAAATACGATGTCTCTTCTCCGCACCCCACGATTCAGGACCCCTTGTTCACCCCGGCCCGATCGGCCGAGATCTGCGCGGTATGCCATCAGTCGGATGAGATGGCTCCCGAGCATCAGACCTTTTTGGAGTGGAAGAGAGATTTCGCCACAGGGGGTGACCGGACCTGCCGGGACTGCCACATGCCTCCGGATGTGCGGTTACTTTCGGAGATTTTTTCTGACCGACCCAAACGCGCCATAGGAAAACACCTTTTTTTGGGTGGACATTCCGTCTCAATGCTAAAAAAGGCCGCGACCTTGTTGGTCAAACAAGACGGGTTTGATCCGAAGGTGATCCATGTTGAGATCACGAATGACGGTGCAGGCCATTCTTTCCCGACCGGTTATGGTCCAAGGGCGATCCTGCTTTATGTCGATATATCGGGTCCGGATACAAAAGTTCGTGCGGATTTAAGCCAGGAGGTGCCCGTGGCAATCTACACCGTGGATCCCGGACTTTTCCAAGGTTTGGAAGCGGTTCATCCTGCCATCCGTGCCAGGGCGACCGAAAAAGTGAGCTTAAAGCTCGGGAGTAAAGCAGGGGTTTATAAAATTAAAGCAAGGCTCTTCTATGATCTTGACGGTCTGGATGACTTTAATGATAAAAGTCTGCCCTTGATCGCGTCTGTTGAGGTTCAATTAAAACTCGGGGAGTAATTTTTAGAATCAGGTAAGAATTTACTTCTGAGGTTTTCTATATTTCTTCTTCTTTTTTTTATTATCCTCCCAATACGTGATGTCTTCGATGAGTTCTTCCAGGGTGTTGCCAGTTTTGGGTCGCTCGAGGATATGGGTATATTCTTTTTTTCCTATTGTGACTTCTTCAATCTCTTTCCCTAAAAATTCCTGAATCTCTTCAAGACGCACCTTTTCGTCTCGACTGCAAAAAGAGATGGCGATGCCTTTGTTCATCCCCCGTCCGGTTCGTCCGACACGATGAACATAATTCTCTGCTTTTTCAGGGAGGTCGTAGTTGATGACATAGTTCACGGCTGGAATATCAATGCCACGGGCAGTGATATCGGTCGCAATGAGAATTTTTGATTTTCCTGTCTTGAAGTGACGCATCACCTCCGCGCGCGTATCCTGGTCTTTTTCTCCGTGAAGCGTTTCGGTGTTAATTTCAACCCTTGCCATGGCCTTGGCCACTCTTTCGGCGCGGACCCGTGTTCTGACAAAAACAATGATCTTGTCCTCAGGGTGGTCCGTGATGAAACGCTGTAGAAAAAAACGCTTGTCATCCATCTCGACAAACATGACAAAGTGAGACACATTTTTAGCGACAAGGTTTTCCGGAGAAATCTGGATGCGAATGGCAGACCCCCTTACCTGTGAATAGGCGAGTTTTTTAATCTCTTTATTGATCGTTGCTGAAAAGAAAAGAGTCTGATGTTTGCGGGTTAGCTTTCTTTTTATATCTTGAATGTCTTTGATAAAACCGAGATCGAGCATCTGGTCTGCTTCATCAAGCACCAGCGTATTGACACTGTTCAGAAGAATATAGCCCTGGCTGATCAAATCGAACAGGCGCCCCGGTGTGGCAATCAGAATATCGATGCCATCTTGAAGTCTCTTAATCTGTGGTTCCTGGTCTACTCCGCCGTAAAGGGCGAAGGCCTTCACCTTGGTCTGCTTCGCAATATCCTTAAAAACATCCCCGATCTGATGGGCCAGTTCATGCGTCGGTACCATCACGATGCATTGAATGCCAAGCCAGCGCTTACTTCGTTTTTCTTTTTGAATCCGATCTATGATGGGGATGGCGAATGCCGCTGTTTTTCCCGTTCCGGTCTGGGCGATGGCCAGCACATCTTCTCCCTGCATAATCGACGGAATGGCTTTAAATTGGATGTCCGTGGTTCTCTTGAATCCAAGCCGATCCAGGTTTTTTTTGATCTCTTCTGAAATACGGTATTTCTCAAACTTCATTGTTCACCTAAGATTCAGGAAAAACCGTTTAAATATAAAGTGCCTCAACCCCATGTTTTGCCGGCCCTCAGCGGAGTGGAGAAAAGTCCCTAATTCCGCGATTTCGGAATTAGAAACCGTCGATTCGTCTGAAATTACTGCGTTATCGGCCAACGGACTCCTCACCGTACAGGTGAGTACGCCTCGCTCGCCCTTATGGCCTCTGGCCTTGTCTTTCAGGCGACTTGACCGTTTATCCCAAGATCCAACCGCGGATCTTGGGATAGCGAGTTTACTTGTAATTTTTCTTACAAGGGAGCATTATACCGAACTAAGGCGCTCTCTGTCTCATATGTATTTGGACGAACACTCATCAGGAGGAAATCACCATGAAGAAGGTCGGTTCGGTTATTGTCGCATTAATCATTATCTTTAGTTTTGCCACCCCGCAAATTGCCGACGCCCGGCACAAAAAAAAAGGTAAGACAAAAGGCGAGATTGTTAAGATTGAAGGGAAGCTTGTAAAAGGACAGGAAGGTACCGTTACCTTGAAGGATAAGAAGGGAAAGCTTCACACCTTTCAGTTTGACGCGACAACCGAGTTGAAAGGGAGGATGGGTGCGAATACCGGGGTGAAGATTGCGATCGTATCGGAAGAAGGCGGCCATGCAAAGTCAATCGTCGACAAGTTAAAATTTGAAGAGGTGTTTATGCCTGACTTTCTATTTCTAACTCCTCCTCCGCCCAAGGACAAGGCCAAGTAGGATAAAGGAAAACCGACCGATTATCTTTAAGAGAAGACGGGAGTGAAAGATCCCCTCGCTTTGTGGCAGGATCTTTCACTCCTATGGTCTATCCGCATCAATCAGTCATTATGACTCGTGGTTGAAGCAATAATGACTTCATGGTGTTCCAGCCCACCACCCTCTAAAAAGGCCTCTTTTGTCATTGGGTTTTGATGTGCGACTTTAAAGTCATCGCTGCCCACCCAGTTCTGAAAGGCTTGTTCGTCTTTCCAATGCGTCAAAATGATATACGGCGTCTTTTCTGCCTTGGGTCTTAATACTTCCATCCGAACAAAACCGGGTTGTTTGTCGATTTGACCCGCACGCTTTCTAAATCGCTCCTCAAATTCCTGCCCGTATTCCTGCTTTACAAACACTCTATTTGCAACCACGTAATTCATTCGTTACCTCTTTCATTGCTTATGTTTTATAATAAATCTGCGAACCTCACTCTGCCCTCAAAATGGCGAGGGGTTTTTCTCCCAGGATTCGGTAGGTGCTCAGGAAGCCGGTCAGGAGAGTGAGCGCCACGGTGCCGCTGGTCCCGACGAGTAGGATGCCCCATTCGATCTGCCAGGGAATATCGAGGAAAAAATGAACCACTCCCCAGGAAACGGCGATAGAGAGGCTCCCTCCCACAATGGCGGCAACGACCCCGAGGAGGGCATACTCTACCGCCATGATTGCGATCAAGGTTGGCCGGGTTGCGCCGAGCGTTTTAAAGAGGACCATTTCATGGACGCGCCTGGCGCGCGTTGCTACAATCGCCCCTGAGAGGACAATCAGGCCGACCAGTAAGCCAAGGGCGGCCATGACTTGAATGGTTCGCGTGATCTCTGTCAGGATGCGTGCGATTGTTTCAATAAACTCCCGGATCGGAATCACGGTCACGTTTGGAAATGCCCCAATGATCGCGTTCTGAACCGGGAGATCATTTTCCGGTTCCGTCGTCACGGTGGCGACAAAGGTTTCCGGCGCGCCAGCCAGGGCCGATGGAGAAAAAATAAAGTAGAAATTGGTCGTCATGCTCCCCCAATCCACTTCCCGGATGCTCGTTACCTTGCCCGATACCTGAACGCCCTGGATATCGAAGGTGACGGTCGAGTCAATATCAACTCCAAGATGGTATGCGACATCCGAATCGACTGAGATCAGAGCTTCGGTCTCTCCCTCCTTCCACCATTGGCCGCGCAGGATAATGTTATGTTCCGGAAGGTCTTCCTGATAGGTCAAGACATATTCCCGTGTGAAGTACCACGCATCCGGGCGGTTCTCTGCACCGATTTCTGAGATCTTTTCCCCATTGACCGCGTGGAGCCGCGACCGGATCAGGGGAGTCAATTCCGGAGTGATCTCAAACCGGGGAGTGCTCAACATCGCCTCGAGAGGTTCCTTCTGGTCGGGTTGTATATCGATGAAGAAGAGTCCCGGTGCATTTTCTGGAATGTTTTGTTGCAACTGGGCCATGAGTCGTCTTTCCACCTGGAACAGGGTGAGAAGGACCATGATGCCGACCCCAAGTGAGAGGATGATGGTCATGATTTGCCGTCCCGGACGGTACAGGTTTTTAATCCCGTAACGCAGGATCAATGAATCGGGAAGGGGGATTTTTCTCGCCAGAATGAGCATCCCTTTCCCCCCGGTCATCAGAAGGAGAATGGCTACCCCCACTGAGATAACGACCCATATTCCCATGCGCCATGATCCGGCCTGCCAGACAGAGAGCCCGATCCAACCGAGGGCCATGCTCCCGCCAATCAAAATCTGCTTTAACCACTTATTCCGGGTCATTTGAATGGCCTTCTCCTCGACCTCATGACGGAAGATGCGCAAGGGGGGAACCGCTGAGACCATTCTCAAGGGCCAGAGCGCGAAGAGAAAGGTGGTCAAGAGTCCCATCGTGATTCCCCGGAAAATGGGGGTGGCTGTCAGTTGAAAGACAAACCCGGGCGGTAGAAAGCCGGAAAGGAGTGATTGCAGGATGAGGGTGATCCCCAGGCCAAGGAGGACCCCTCCCAAAGCGCCGATCCCGCCCAGGATGAGGGCAAGGAGAAGATAGATGAGGGTGAGGGTACGTGCACTGGCCCCGAGCGATTTTAGAATTGCGATCGTTTCGATCCGTTCTGTCAGAAAGGCGTGTATATGACTGGCCACGCCGATTCCGCCGATCATCAGCGTAATCAATCCGACCAGGCCGAGGTAGGTTGTGAAGTTTCCCAGAAAACGGCTTAATCGGGGTTGGACTTCCCGGTAGGTCTTGATGCGGACAGACTCTCCTGCCCACTTTTTATTGAGCAACTCTTTGAGTGCTTCCGGTGTTCTCGATGTGGCCTTGATCAGAAGCCGGTGTCGGATTCGGCTTCCGGTTTGCACCAGTTCTGTCCGCTCAAGTCCTGCCTGGGAGAGTAGAACCCGCGGGCCGATGCGAAAAGGTCCGACGACCCGATCTGGTTCTTTCAGGATCTCGCCCCGGATGACAAAGGACGCCTCTCCAATCTTGACCTGATCCCCGACCGCAAAGCGAAGACGGAGGAGGAGGCCTTTCTCTACCCAGACCTCTTCTGGCCCCAGCAAAAGATCAGCAGGCGGCGGATCGATTTGAAGACGGCCATAAAAGGGATATCCGGCCTCTATCGCCTTAAGTTCGACCAGTTGCGTCTCTCCCGAATCGCTGTTGATGGCCATCCCTTTTAATTCGGTAATACGGATCGACGAAAGGCCTTCTTGAGTCAGTTCTGTCAGGACCGCTTCTCCAGCCGTCGAAAGAGGGCGGATTAAGCGGGCTTCGAGATCCGCAGCCAGGAGGTTCCGTGCCTCAAGGTGGGTCATCGCCTCGAAGTTTGCGGCCATGTTGCCGACCCCGACAATTGAGGCAACACCCAAGGCGATTGAAGTGAGAAAGAAGAGAAAGCGGTGAAGCCCGCCTCGTGCCTCGCGCCAGACCATTTTCAGGATAAAATCAATCACCCGATGCCCTCAGTTCATCCCCGACAATACGGCCATCCCGCAAGGAGATAACCCGGTCGGCAAGCGAGGCGAGCGAGGGGTCGTGGGTGACAAGAATGAGGACGCTTTCCTGCTCCCGATGGAGACGAAGGAGGAGATCGATAACGAGACGGCCATTTTCCGAGTCGAGATTCCCGGTCGGTTCATCCGCCAGGAGGAGTGTGGGGCTTCCGGCGTAGGCCCGTGCGACGGCGACCCGCTGCTGTTCCCCTCCCGAGAGTTGAACCGGATAATGATGCTTCCGTTCTGCAAGACCGACCGCATCCAATAAGCGCTGAGCCTGCTCGGTGGCTTTCAAGTCTCCTCGAAGCTCCAAAGGGACCTGAACATTTTCCACGGCGGTCAGTGTAGGGATCAGATGGAAGGACTGGAAGATCATCCCGACCTTTTTCCGGCGGAGGCGGGCGAGATCATCTTCAGAGAGATCGGAAAGAGACGTTCCGTTGAAGGTGACGTTTCCTGAAGTGGGACGATCCAATCCCGCAATCAGGCCGAGCAAGGTCGATTTTCCACTCCCGGACGGCCCGACAATCGCGAGGAACTGTCTGGCGGGGATCTGAAGGTTGATATCGTCGAGGATGGTGATCGGATGACCCCCGCTGCCCAGGCGCATTGTCAGTTTGGAGATCTCGATCATGGTCTCGTCAACCTTTCCTCCCTCTAAAGGGGAAGGGCGCTGTTGGAATATGAAGGAAAGCCCGATCGGGCAGAGACGACACTGGATCCGTTACCGCTTGAATTGCTTGCTGAGAGAGAGGCCCTGGCATTGATATGAAGAGCCGATCCCGACACCGTATATCTTTTCGGGCCGGGCGAGGAGCCTTTCATAGATTAAGCGGCCGACCACCTGTTCATCTTCAAGGAGAAAGGGAACCTCATGGGACCGGACTTCCAGAACCGCAGGGGTCCCCTCGATATCGTTGTCCCCATAGCCAAAACCGGGGTCAAAGAATCCCGCATAGTGTATTCGGAATTCACCGACGGAGGGATCGTAAGCAACCATTTCCGCTGCAAAATCAGGTGGAATCCGAAGTTTTTCTTTTGAGATCAGAATGTAGAAGTCGTCCGGGTTCAGGACAATACTCTTTGTCCTTGGTCGTGTGATCGGTTCCCAGAATTCCAGCGGGTCATAATGATTGATTCTGCTCAGGTCAATGAGCGGGGCGTGCTGTTTCGCCTTGTATCCAATGATCCCAGATCCGTGCCGCCCTTCCAAGTCAATCGATATGCGTATCCCTTCTGAGATCAAGGGGGCTTTCGGGTGACCATCCGCAAGATAGACCAGTGTTTCCAGTTTGTCGAGTTTGTCTAACTTGGAATCCGTCGGTGGTGTATCCGTGCCCTTGAAAAACCGCAGTTGATTGAGCTTGGTCCCTTCCCGGACCAGGATGCTGAAGGTTCTCGGCGCAATTTCCACGTAGAGCCTTCCCTTGTATCCGGCCTCGACCCGCTCGAACTCCATGCCGTAGTCGCTGATCAATCGGGTGAAGACATCCAATCGTCCTGTCGTGCTTTTTGGATTTGCCTTGGCTGAGATTGTAAGGGGAAGGCGAAGTTCCTCCATGAGGGGGACGATATAGACGCAGCCCTTTTCCAGGACGGCCGATTCCGTCAGATCAATTTGATGCATCTGGAGTGTTTTAATCTTCTTCGCGACGGGTGTATGCTTGCCTGTCAGAAAGCTGGCCCGCACCCGGTATGCGACCGCCCCCAGCCTGAGGTCGATACTCGAGGGCTGGATTTGATCTTCTGAGATCGGGTTCTTGCTGCGGATATGCCCGGCTTCAATCAGTGCCTTGATCTTCTGGACAGGCAAGACCCCTTTGGTATAGGAAACGAGATCCTTCTGAAGTTCCGGAAAGAGGCTGGCGGTTTGTTCGAACATCAGCTTATGGCTCCTTACGGGGGAGAATCTTAACGGAAAGGGAACATTTTAGCAAGTAGAGGGCCCTGAAATCCCAGTCGTCTTGAGGGCAATTCTAAAGTCTCCCTCTAAGGCATGACCAGAATGATGTCTTCGTGTACGGCGAAGGAGTCTCTTGGCAGAAACGCAGGATTCTTAGGGACCCTCTGAGGGACCCTCTGAATAAGTCATGAGTTATTTTTTCAGGGCACTTATGTCCCGCTTCTGCGTTGCAAGTCTTCCAAATAGCGAGCTATGGCTTCGCGAGAACCATCCTCTGCGATTTTCGCCTTGAATCGAAACATAAGATCTCTTGAAAAACTCAACCCAGACTTAATCCGAGGTTCCTTAGACAATTCGGAGGTTTATGAGGGTATTCTGTCCCAGTTATGTGGTTGAACCGAGGAGATTATGTTATTATGTGTTCAGTGTTTAATAACTTCGGCCAGGAAGGGCGAGGGTTCTTCTCCCTGAAATAAAAAAACCGATTTATTTTTATTCGCTCGCCGAACTCTGCTCTGGAAAGGCGGGGGTTGCGCTCGCTGTACGTGTTCAAGAGGATGGGATGATTTGGGTGGGTTTGACCGGCGGAATTGCAAGCGGGAAAAGTACCGTCTCCCGGTTTTTGCGTCAATCAGGGGCTTTCATTGTCGATGCGGACGAAATTGCCCATGACCTGATTAAAAAAGGGAATAAGGCCTATCAACCGGTCATAGACGCCTTTGGTAGGGAAATCCTGGACAGCTCTGGTGAGATTAACCGATCTAAACTCGGTAAGATCATCTTTCAGGATGCGACCCGACGTCAGATGCTCAATCAGATTGTTCATCCCGGCGTTTTTGAAAGCGCCCTATCCGAGAGAGAAGTCATCTCACAAAAATACCCGAAAGCAGTCATTATTTTTGATGCAGCACTCCTGATTGAGACGGATGCCTATAAAGAGATGGACTGGCTGCTCCTTGTGTATGTAGATCGCATGACGCAAATTGATCGGTTGACTCGGCGGGAGGGCCTGACACGGTCAGAGGCCACACTTCGCATTGATACTCAAATGCCGCTCGATCAAAAACTTCCCTTTGCAGATGAGGTTATCTGCAATCAGGAGAAAGTCCCCAAGGTTAAAGAGGCGGTTAACAGAATCTACCTTCGGCTTCGGGATCGGGCGGCCGAGGAGTTTGTCTGAGAAATAGGATCCTAATGATTCGCGACTGGATCTTGCTCAACGGTTAAGTCGACTGGAGTTTACTTGACTTTGTTTCGTTACCTGCAATAGAATTCTGCTTTTAGGAGGTAAAGTATGCTGGCACGTCAGATCACAAAGGCCGTCATTCCGGCGGCCGGACTCGGAACCCGTTTTCTTCCGGCGACCAAGGCCTCTCCGAAGGAGATGCTCCCCCTTGTCGATAAACCCTTGATTCAATATGTCGTAGAAGAGGCCGTTTCTGCCGGGATTACACAGATCATCATTGTGACCGGTCGAGGGAAAAGGGCTATTGAAGATCATTTTGATATTTCCTTTGAATTGGAAGAAGCGCTCAAACAGAAGGGAAAAGAAGACCTTTGGCAGGATCTCAGAAAAATATCAGATATGGCCGATTTCTGTTATGTCCGGCAGAGTGAGGCCCGCGGCTTAGGCCATGCAATCCTCTGTGCAAAGAACCTGATCGGGGATGAACCTTTTGCGGTCTTACTTGGGGATGACATTATCGACCACTTCCCCTCCGCGCTCCAACAGATGACCTCAGTCTATGAGCGGAACCAGGCGCCGCTCATAGGGGTTCAGCGCGTGCTGAAATCAGATGTACACCAGTATGGTATCCTGGATGCTGAACCGGCCATTGACGGACTCTACAAAATCAATGATATGGTAGAAAAGCCCTCACAGGAAGAGGCTCCTTCCGACCTTGCCGTGATTGGACGCTACATTCTCATTCCGGAGATCTTTGAGCTTCTTGAAAAAACGGCACCCGGGAAGGGGAATGAGATTCAATTGACGGACGCCCTTAAGGAGCTGGCAAAGATACGAAATATGTATGGATATATCATAAAGGGGAACCGTTATGATGCCGGAGACAAATTGGGGTTTCTTAAGGCGACCGTCGAAATGGGTCTTAAAAATAAAGAACTTGGAGAGGCGTTCAAGGCGTATTTAAAGAGCCTCACGCTATAAATAGAAGGAGTTTTATTTGTCTGGATCAAGTCGTCAGGAAGCAAAAGAAATTGAAATTCCGAAGGAGCTCCCCCTTCTCCCGGTAAGAGATATCGTTGTCTTCCCCCATATGGTTCTTCCGCTCTTTGTTGGGAGAGAGGCCTCAATCAAGGCTATAGAGAAGGCGGTTTCCGGGAATAAAATGGTATTTCTTTCCGCACAGAAATCACTGGAAGTCGAGATCCCGAAACCGGAAGAGATCTATTCGATGGGAACGGTCGGGACAATTGTTCGCATGCTGAAGCTCTCGGACGGAAGGGTGAAGATTCTGGTCCAGGGACTGGTGAAGGCCAGAATTGAATCTTTTGCCAGCCTTACCCCGTATTACCAGGTCAAAATTAAGAAGGTTGTTGAACGGAAGAAGGCGAAACCTTCCCTTGAGGTGGAAGCGTCAACCCGGATGGTCAAAGAGCAGGTGGAGAAGACGATTGCCTTTGGAAAACTTCTGGTTCCCGATGTGATTTCCCTGATTGAAAATCTTGAGGATCCCGGTCGTTTATCCGACCTGGTTGTCTCAAATCTGGGGCTAAAGGTCCCCATCGCACAGGAGGTTTTGGAGACCCTCGACCCTGTTGAGCGGCTTCGTAAGGTGAGCGATATCCTGGCAAAAGAACTAGATGTCCTTTCGATGCAGCAGAAGATTCAGACAGAAGCAAAAGGTGAGATGGACAAGACCCAGCGGGAGTATTTCCTGAGAGAGCAGTTGAAGGCGATCCAAAAAGAACTCGGTGAGACAGATGAACGGGCGGAGGAGATTCAGGAGTTTCGCACCAAGATTTCCGAGGCGAAGATGCCGGAAAAAGTGATGAAGGAGGCGGAAAAACAGCTCAAACGTTTGGAGCGGATGCACCCTGATGCGGCAGAGGCTTCTACAGTCCGCACCTACCTTGAGTGGATGGTAGAACTCCCGTGGAGCATCACGACAAAAGACACTCTCGATACGATTGCCGCAAAAAAGGTCCTGGATGCAGACCACTACGATCTGGAAAAGGTGAAAGAGCGGATCCTAGAATATCTTGCTGTCCGGAAGCTAAATGAAAAAACGAAAGGGCCGGTCCTCTGTTTTGTCGGTCCTCCCGGTGTGGGAAAGACCTCGCTGGGGAAATCAATCGCGCGTTCCCTTGGGCGAGAGTTTGTCAGGGTTTCCCTGGGAGGAATTCGGGATGAAGCCGAAATTCGGGGGCATCGCCGGACCTATGTAGGATCATTGCCGGGCCGCATCATCCAGGGGATGAAGCAGGGGGGCACGAGCAACCCGGTCTTCATGATGGATGAGATTGATAAGGTCGGGATGGATTTTCGTGGAGACCCTTCCTCCGCCTTGCTGGAGGTCCTGGACCCGGAGCAAAACAATAGCTTCTCAGATCACTACCTCGGAGTTCCCTTTGATCTTTCCAAGGTCATGTTCATCACGACCGCGAATCAGATCGACCCCATTCCTGCGCCTTTACGTGACCGGATGGAGATTATTGATATCGCCGGATATACAACCGAAGAAAAGGTTGGCATTGCGCGGAATTTTATTATCCCTCGCCAGATCACCGACCATGGAACCCCGCTTAAAAAAGTACAATTCAGCAATGCCGCCATCGCACATATTGTCACGCAATACACACGCGAAGCGGGCGTTCGTCAATTGGAACGGGAAGTAGCCCGGGTCCTTCGAAAAATCGCGCGACGCATGGCCGAAGGGGAAAAGAAGCAGTTCAAAATTACGCCGAAAAATGTTGATAATTTTCTCGGTATCCCCAAGTTTCTTCCGGAAGCGGAAGAGGAAAAGGATGAAGTCGGCCTTGCAACCGGTATGGCGTGGACGCCGACCGGTGGGGATATCATCCGCGTCGAAGCAACCATCATGAAAGGGAAAGGTGGGCTGATCCTCACTGGCTCTCTTGGAGATGTGATGAAAGAATCGGCCCAGGCCGCACTATCCTATATTCGATCTAAAGAAAAAACGCTTAAAATCAATGCTGATGTTTTTTCGGAAAATGATATACATATCCATGTCCCCTCGGGTGCTATTCCAAAAGATGGCCCTTCAGCCGGAATCACAATGGCCAGCGCTCTTGCTTCGGTGTTTACGGGAAGACCGCTCCGCCATGAGGTTTCAATGACTGGAGAAGTGACCCTCCGTGGCCGGATTCTCCCGGTGGGCGGATTGAAGGAGAAGATCCTTGCGGCAAAGCGGGCCGGGATCAAAACGATTATTATTCCAAAGCGAAATGAAAAGGATATCGACGAGGTTCCCCGGCATCTCCAGCGAGGTCTCAAGTTTGTTTTTGCAGATCACATGGATACCGTCCTCAAAACGGCATTACGCGGAGTACCCGCTTCAAAAAAACAAAAATCCCGAAAGAAGAAGTAAGTGGCATAGTAAGGATGGGTCTTCAAGAGATCGGTGAGTTTGGCTTCATCAGAAGGATCAGAAAGAAGTTCCCTCTTTCCTCGACGGTCCCCATCGGAATCGGTGACGACACAGCCGCCATTGTCCCTTCTGGAAATAAGTATCTCCTCTTAACGACGGACAGTTTACTCGAAAGCATTCACTTTGATCTCTCGTTTTCAAGTTTTTATCAGATCGGTTATAAGGCGGTCTCCGTCAATATCAGCGATGTCGCGGCAATGGGCGGGACCCCCCGTTATTTCCTCATCTCCCTTGGTTTGAACAAGCGGGTCGACGTGGGGGATCTGGATCGTCTCTATGGGGGGATTCGAAAGGGGGCGAGAGAAACGGAGACAGAACTCATCGGGGGGAATACCGCTTTCTCGAAAGGCCCTTTCTTCATCTCGCTGACGATGGTTGGCGACGTTCCCCGGAAAGAAGTTGTGAAGCGGAGTGGGGCGAAGGCGGGAGATGCCCTCTATGTCACAGGGACTCTCGGAGAAGCTTCGGCCGGTCTGGAAATGCTCAAGAAGGAAATCTCACCGAAATTGTTCCCACGATTGGTGCGTCGGTACCAGACCCCGCAGGCACGCTGGCGTGAGGGGAGCCTTTTGGCCAGAAAGGCGATTCCTTCGGCCATGATCGATCTCTCCGACGGTCTTGTGTCTGACCTGAATCATCTGGCAGAAGAGAGTGGTGTGGGGGCAGAACTCGATCTGAAGGCGATCCCGATCACCCCTTCGCTCAGGCGGTTTGCTCACCAGGCGGGGAGGAATCCTTTAGAATATGCCCTCCGTGGAGGTGAAGACTACGAGTTGCTCTTTTCCGTTCCCCCAAAAAAAATCAGGAAATTGGAGAGTCTCCTCCAGGATAGATTGATTCGTGCAACAAGAATCGGTACCATTACGAGGCGGGGGCTGTTTGTCAGGAGTGAGGGGAAGTTGCAGCGAATTGAGCCGCATGGGTATGATCATTTTAGGAGCCCCTGATTAAGTCTGGGTTGATTTTTTTAGGGGATAAAATATTTCGATTGAAGGCGAAAATCGCAGAGGATGGTTCTCGCGAAGCCATAGCCCGCTATTTTCAAGATTTGTAAAGTAGAAGCGGGACATAAGTGCCCTGAAAAAATAATTCATGACTTATTCAGAGGTTCCTTTACACAAAGCGCTGGGTAACAGCGAATGACGAATAAGATGAGGCTGCATCATGGAGAAGAGCTACGACCAGCTTAGCGCATCGCTCCTCTACTGCAATAAATGTGGCCGGGCGATGCCGGTCCGGGAAAAGCTCCTCCTCATCCTCCCGGATGGAGAGCTTTTCGATTATCTGTGCCAGGGATGCGGAAGCTCTGTCGGTTCTAAAACGGAAAAGACATTGTCGAAGGCAGCAGTGGTAACATCTCGTGAGATCTCGAACTTTCCGTAGCTGAGAAGTCCACATAATCAACAAAATAAGTAATTCCCTTCCATGCCCCCGACCCTCAATCCGGAGAGAAGTTATTGAAAGATCGTCCCGAACCCTGTGAATTTGTGCCGGCATGGTGGTGTCGCGGCCGCCATCTTCAGACGGTTTGGTGAAGGCTGTTTAGTGAGACCTTAAAGCTCCCGGTGAGGCGGGAGCGGTGGGAGACGCCGGATGATGATTTTCTTGATCTGGACTTCTTTGATCCATCTTCTTCAAACCGTGATCTGTATCAGTCTCCGACCATTCTCTTGCTCCATGGTCTGGAGGGTTCTTCCAGGGCGGAGTACATCCTGGGAATGCTTCGACATGTCTATCGGATGGGTTGGCGGGGCGTGGCGCTTAATTTTAGGTCTTGTTCCGGGGAGATCAATCGCCAGGAACGTTTCTATCACTCCGGGGAGACAAGTGATCTGGATTGGGTCGTTGGACGCTTGCATCAACTCCGGCCGGAAAGTCCTCTCTTTATTGTTGGATTTTCATTAGGGGGGAATGTTCTCTTAAAATGGCTGGGAGAAAACGGGGAGACCTGCAATCCAAGGGTTCGGGCGGCCGTGGCGATTTCAGTCCCGTTTGATCTGGAACTTGCAGCCCATCGGGTCGATCAGGGCGTCAGCCAGATCTATGGGAGGATCTTTTTAAAAACGCTCAAACAAAAAGCCCTGCTCAAAGAAAGGCGGTATCGGGGTCTGGTTGATCCTGATGTGGTCAAGAGGATCACATCATTCGCTGAATTTGATGACAAGGTGACAGCGCCCATTCACCACTTCAAAAGTGGGCTTGATTACTGGAGCCGGAACAGCTCAAAAAAGTTTCTCTCCAGTATCCGGCTCCAGACCTTGATTATCCATGCGGAAGACGATCCCTTCCTGCCGGGTCCCTTCCTCCCGACAGAGATCATTATTCAATCAAAATGGCTGGAGGCAGATATTTCCCCTGCGGGAGGACATGTCGGGTTTGTGCAGGGGAAATGGCCTTGGAAGGCAATGTACTGGGCTGAAACCCGGACCATGAACTTTCTTTCCTCTTTTGTTGAGCCACTCATATCTTGAACCCGTATCGCGAGTGCATTCCTCGTCCTATCAGGGCCGGGTTCTTCAAAAACCCCTTCCCGCTATGCTGTCATAGTGTGTTTTAAATTTTCCTTAAAAAGGGTACACATATTTTTCTCAAAGTCGCACAATTTTGATTCTTCATGTACACTATATGGCATTGGTTGTGAGAGGGAGGTGGAATGTAGGAAATTCGAATTGCCGAGCTGATGTCAAAGAAGGTCACCTGCGTCAGTTCTGAGGTAACACTGAACGAGGTGATTCGCTTGATGCGTCAGGAGGATTGTCCCTGTCTGATCGTGGCGGAAAAGAATATGCCGGTCGGGGTCATCACGGAACGGGATTTGTTCCCCGTCTTGGCTGACCGAATCGATCAACCGGATTCTGAGATCCTTTGCGCTTCCGAAATAATGTCCTCGCCTCCTGTGGTACTCAATCTGAGTGCCACTCTTTTTAAGGCGCTTGCCATCGCCCGCAGCAGAATCATTCGCCACTTCCCCGTGGTGAACACGGGAGGCGAAGTTGTGGGTCTTGTGACGGAGACTGATCTGGTCCGGGCTCATTTCCGGGTGATTGAATCACAGCGTGAGATCATAGAGCGTGCGGTGATCACACGAACAGAGGAATTACAAAAGGCCAATTACGAGCTCAAGGAACTTGCGCTGGAAGATGTCTCCCTTGGGATCGGAAATCGCCGTGCCATGGAGGTTGACTTACAGCATACCCATGAGACCGTCTTGCGCTATAATCGATCTTACTCGGTCGTTCTCTTTGATATAGATTATTTTAAGGAATACAATGACAGCTACGGGAAGTCGGAGGGAGATAATGCCCTCAGAGAGGTGGCATGCTATCTCAAGGGCCTGATTCGTCAGGCGGATCGTCTCTATCGGTATGAGGATGCAACCTTCCTGCTTCTTCTTCCGGAGACGGCGTGTGAGCAGGCCGATGTTCTGGCACGGCGTATCATTGGAAGCCTTGCCGACCTGGCAATACCCAATTGTGAAAGCCCCCTCAAGATTCTTACCCTCAGCGGTGGCACTGCCTCTGAGGAGTTCGGAATGGCCGGGAAAAATTCATGGGAAGAGGTCATTTCCGAGGCGGCCCGAGGCTTAACCCGGGCGAAGCTTAACGGCAGGAACCAGATCGAAGCCGAGAAGCGAGAGGTAAACGCCGGGATGGCGGAGGGAGAGGCCTGATGGGACTTCTCGCTAAAGCAACCCGTAATAATGTTGACTATTCAATAGGTTGATCTCACTGCGAAGAAAAGATCGAATAAGTGGCTGGGGCGCCAGGGTTCGAACCTGGGAATGCGAGATCCAAAATCTCGTGACTTGCCACTTGTCGACGCCCCAAAAAGAGTCAGAGAAAGCACCCGCCTTAAAAGGGCACGCGTTTTAACACCTTTGTCACCCAAACCTGCAATGAGGACTGTTCTTTCATGACGCCGGCAGCTTTCTTCGCCGCTGCATATTCTGGAAAGAGGCCAAAGAGGGTTGGGCCACTTCCGGACATCAGAACCCCTGTTCCGCCAAGGGTCTTCAGTCTCTTTTTAATGGCAAGCAATACCGGCAGTTTCTGTAGGGTTATTTTTTCTAAGTCGTTGTAAGGCCTAAGAAATACTTCCTCTATTGCTGGTTTTTGGATGTTTAGTTTCTTAATACTAATATTTGATTTCTTGTTTGTCAACACGAATGTCTTTGAAAAGTCCTCAAAAACTTCGGCGGTTGAGACCGACATACCAGGATTGACCAGAACCGCCCACCCATTAAAGACGGCATTCACCTTTTCGACTTCTTCTCCTCTTTCGGTGACCCAGGCCGTCGGACCATGAAAGAAGAAGGGGAGATCACTCCCCAAGCCTTCTCCAATCTTTGCCAGCTTTTTCCGGGACCAATGAAGTGACCAGAGGCGGTTGAGACCAAGCAGAGTTGCTGCTGCATCACTGCTTCCCCCTCCCATTCCTGCAGAAACCGGGATGTTTTTAATTAAGGTGATCTTTACCCCTTTTCTTCTTCCCTTTTGGCTTCTTTGTAATTCTTTCTGAAGGGTTTCGGCTGCTTGTACGACGAGATTATCCTGGCCGGATGAAAGAGGGGAATTTTCAATATACAAACGAATCCCGGTGGGTGCTTCCTGAAAGGTGAGATGGTCATAGAGCCCGACCATCTGCATCAGGGAACAAAGATTATGGTAGCCATCCTTTCGTTTATTTCTTACCTTGAGATAAAGATTTATCTTGGCAGGTGCCTTAATGGTGATACTTCTGTAACGATTCAGCGCGCCCATTCTTTTTCTTCTTTCTGTATTGGGCGGCAGTTCTGTGCTACTCGAATTTTCACATACTTTTTAAGGGGTATCATCAATGCGGATTAATCAAAGCCTGGATATGACGTGAATTCTTCCTCTGTAGTCGGACCTTCCGAATCTTCCGGGTCGACTATTTCAGTCCCATCTTTATTCCGTTTGATGCCGTGCTTTTGTAGTCGATAGCGAAAGGAACGGAAATTAATTTGGAGAAGTTTTGCCGCTTTTTTTTTTACCCAGTGCGTTTCGTTTAGCGCTTTTAGGAGAAGTTCCTTCTCAAGCTTGTCGATCAGGCCTTCCAGGTCAAGACCTTCCTGGGGGATTGATGCTGGGATCGGAATCGATTGAGAGGGTTTCAGGAAACAGCCACTGAAGTCTTCCGTTGTTAAGACCTTACTGGATGACAGTGCTATGATTCGTTCAATGGCGTTTTCAAGCTCCCGGACGTTTCCTTTCCATTCCTGGTTGACCAAGAGGCGTATCGCTTCTTCGTCTATCCTCTCAATCTCCTTTTCCATGCTCCGATTGAATTTCTGAATGAAAAAATCGACAAGAGGCGGGATATCTTCGGGTCTCTCGCGCAAGGGTGGAAGAATGATGGGGATCACATCAAGACGATAATAAAGATCTTCACGAAACCGGCCCTCTTCGACCAGCTTTTCGAGCTTTTTATTTGTTGCGGCAATAATTCGAACGTCAACTTTGATGTCCTTGCTTCCTCCAACGCGTCGAAACTCCTTTTCCTGAATCACACGTAATAGTTTTACCTGGATAGATAAGGAGGTTTCTCCAATCTCATCAAGAAAGATACTCCCTCCATGGGCGATCTCAAAGAGCCCTTCCTTATTGCTGATGGCCCCGGTAAAAGACCCCTTCATATGGCCGAACAGTTCGCTTTCCAGAAGTGCTTCAGGGAGTGCACCGCAATTGACAGTCACCAGGGGAGCATGCTGCCTCCCGCTATTGTAATGGATGGCCCGTGCAATCAATTCCTTTCCCGTTCCGGATTCGCCATAGATCAGGACATTACTTTTACTGTCAGCGACTTTCATAACCAGATCAAGGACCTTCTTCATTTTTTCACTTCTTCCAATGATCTTTGTAAAGCTCGATTGTCCTTTCAATTCACGCCGAAGTTGGATATTTTCTTTCTGGAGTCTTTTTCGCTCCAATGCGTTTTTGATGATTAGCTTGACTTCGTCAACCTGGAAGGGTTTTGTTAAGTAGTCGTAAGCGCCCTCCTTCATGGCTTCAATCGCCGTTCCGGTTGAGGCATAGGCCGTCATCATGACGGTGATGGTTTCAGGAGAGATGACCTTCAAGGCCTTGAGGAGTTCCAGACCACCCATCTTTGGCATTCTGATATCTGTGAGAACCAGGTCAAAGGAATCCTTCTCCAGGTCTTTCAGGGCTTGCTTCCCGTCTTCTGCCGTGGCAACGGAATATCCTTCCTTGCTCAGGACAATAGCGAGAAACTCCCGCATACTGCTTTCATTATCGACGACCAGAATTTTTCCCATATACTATTGTAACCTCAAGTTGTGGCGAGTGAACACCGCATCTCCGGTTGTTCTGGTTTGAATACGCATAGTCTGTTCATAAGAGTTACGAGGTCCTCTTCATTTCAGGTCGAAGCATCCTGACCGCTGCGGATCGGTTCTTCAATGCGAAGGGGTTCATCGTTGTTGGCCTGGACCTCTCCTGAAATAGTATGTGCTGTTTCTGATACCGGCTTCGAGGCAAGTTCATCCAATGGTAATAATATGTGAAAAGAGGTTCCTCCGGGTTGACTTCTTACCTCAATCTTTCCGAAATGCTCCTCGATGACTCGCTGGACAATTGAAAGTCCTAAACCTGAACCTGAGTTTTTTGTTGTGAAAAAGGGATAAAAGATTTTATTGAAATTTTCTTTTTGAATGCCTTCTCCGGTATCCTTAAAAATAATTTCTACCTGATCCAGGTCGACTGCACTTCCGCTGTCGGTCCCTCTTGGAGGATAAAACGAGTTCTCTTTTTTTGAAGAAAATCGTCGGGCCGAAACGGACAGCGTCCCTCCGCGCGGCATCGCCTGGAAGGCATTAATCGCGAGGTTCCAGAAAACCTGTTTTATCTGGTCAGGATCAATCAATATCATGAGCGGGGTTGTACTTTTTTGCAGTGTGACGTTAATCCGATCATTATATTCGGGATTGTTCTTGATCAGCTTAGTTGTTTCTGACAAGAGAGCATGAAGATTGACCCGTTGACGTTGTGGAGGCGAGGGCTTTGCGTAAAGGAGGAACTGCGTAATGATGGTATTCAGCCGTTCAGTTTCTTTGACGGCGATCCTGAGGAGTGTTTTTTCTTCATCATCCAGCCGAAGTTCCTTATTAAGCACTTGAATCGATCCGCTCAAGGATGCGAGGGGATTTCGTATTTCGTGTGCCATCCCCGCAGCCATTTCCCCAATCGTCGCCAGACGTTCTTTCTCTTGGATGGCTTCTTCCAGGTTTCTGATTTGAGTTAAATCTTGAAAGGTTCCAATAATCCCGATTTGTTTGCCCTGTTCATTGCGTAGTGCGGAGATGGTCACACCCAGCAAGGTGCGTTCTCCCTTCTTATTGAGGATCTCTCCCTCAAATCGTTGCGTCGTCCCGGAGGTTTCAAAATCGTGGTAATGGTCCTGAATGTCATCCCACGAAAATCGTTCCCACCAGATCTTGCCGAGGATATCTTCAGATTCAAATCCGGTTATTTCTGTTGCCGATCGGTTGAATGAAGTAATCCTTCCGATCATATCGGTTGTAATCAGGCCGCTGGGCATGCTCTGGACGATGACTTCCTGGAAGACCTGCAGGTCCAGGAATCCGACTTCCTTGTCATGTAGTTTTTTAGAAAGTCGGCTGCTCAGGATTCCGACCGTAAAAAAGGTGATCATGTAGAGAGAAAGGATGTAATAGAGATCCCTTCCCGTTAACCCGCCTGAAGATTGGAAGGGTGGAACCTGGAAGTATTGGAGATTGATCAAGGTTCCGAAGAGAAATGTGGCACCCGAGGCCACCAGAACACCCCCATTTTGACGGAAGAAGATGCTGCTCGAAACAATCGTGATGATGTATAGAAAGACAAAGGGACTCTGGATCCCTCCGGTGACTGCGATGAGAGATGTTTCAAAGAGGAGGTCGATTGTAAGCTGGACAAAGGCGAGAGACAGAAGAGCCTTTTTTCTGTACAGTGCTAAGATGTAGAGAATGGTTAAAAAATAGGTCGACCCGATCAGAAAATAGAAGGTGCGGATGGACCATCCCTTCTGGAGCGCTTCCAGGTTGAGCAGGAGCGGCAGCCCGAGCAGGGCAGTGACCAGTACCACCCGGAATACGATGAGCCACCGGATCTTGCCGGCCAGGCTGGCCCCTTCCTTATCCATAGATCATATCCCTAAGTATGTTTTTCACTGCCTATCCGACGATGGCGGCCATCTCGAAAATAGGTAGATACATGGCAATAACAATGGTTCCAATCGTGATCCCCAAAAATACCATCATCATGGGTTCGAGCATGGAGGTCAGGGCGGTGACCGCGGCGTCGACTTCATCATCATAAAAATCAGCAATCTTACTCAGCATGCCGTCGAGTGCCCCTGTCGTTTCTCCCACGGCGATCATCTGGACGACCATGGGGGGAAAGACCTTGCTTTTCTCAAGTGGGTCTGAAATTGTTTTTCCTTCACTAATGCTTTGGCGTGCATCGAGCAATGCGTGTTCAATGACCTTGTTCCCTGATGTTTTTGCCACAATGCCGAGTCCTTCCAGGATGGGAACCCCGCTTGCAATCAATGTGCCCAGGGTTCGTGTAAAATTGGCCACACTTGCTTTTCGAATCAGTTCACCAACCACGGGGATCTTCAAGGCGAGATTGTCTAGGGCCTTATGTCCTCCGTCTGTGCGATAGTACTTCTTAAGACCACGTGAAAAAAGAAAGAGTCCTCCCGCGATGTATAAAAAATTCCGCTGCAGAAAATAGCTTAAATCAATGACCATCTGGGTGAGTCTTGGCAGAGAACCTCCGAAATCTGTAAACATTTTTGCAAAGACCGGAATGACGAAGACCAGAAGAATGACGACGACGGTGAGCGCCACTCCGAGAATGGTGATGGGATAAACCATTGCGGATTTGATTTGCTTTTTGAGCTTCATGGCCTTCTCGATATGCTTTGCCAGACGGTTAAGAATGGTATCGAGAATCCCTCCCGCCTCACCGGCAGCCACCATACTGACATAAAGCTGATTAAAGACCTTAGGATGCCTTGCGAGAGAATCGGCATAGGTCGCTCCTCCTTCAACATCAAGACGGACTTCTTTGATTGTTTTTGCCAAGACGGGGTTCTCCGTTTGATCAGAGAGGATTTCAAGACATTGGACCAGGGGGAGCCCGGCATCGATCATGGTCGCGAATTGTCGGGTAAAGATGACGATGTCCTTATCGGTTACCTTCTTCTCAAAGCCAGGGATTGTAATTTCTGTTGGTTTTTTCCGAACCGAGGTGACGAGAACATTCTGTTTTCTGAGAACGCTGATGACTTCGTCCTTGTTTTTTGCGGTCAGTTCGCCTTTTTGAACCGTTCCCTGCCTGGTCCTTCCCGACCATGTAAATGTTGCCATAGATTACTCCTTATTTGGTTCTGCCTCTATTTCCTGTCCGGATCTCTTTACCGCCGTACCATTCTCCCCGGTTCGCGTATGCCGGGCATGGGACTCCCTCCGCGATTCAGCATCGTGACCAGTTCGTCCGGTTGGCTGGACCGGCCAATCGCATCCTCATGAGAGATGTGGCGTTTGGAGCAGAGATCATAGAGGGATTGGTTCATGGTTTGCATTCCATGTTTCCCCTGGCCTGTCTGCATCGAGGAGTAGATTTGATGAACCTTATCTTCTCGAATGAGGTTGCGAATGGCAGGGGTAGGGATCATGACCTCTATGGACATGGCCCTCCCATGACCATTTATCTTTGGGATGAGCTGTTGAGAAAGAACCCCTTCTAAAACGAATGAAAGTTGTGCGCGGACTTGTGATTGTTGGTGCGGCGGAAAAACATCAATAATCCGGTTGATCGACTGAAGCGCAGAGTTGGTATGGAGCGTTGCAAAAGTTAGATGCCCTGTCTCTGAGATTCTTAACGCCGCCTCAATGGTTTCCAGATCCCGCATCTCACCGATCAGGACAACATCCGGATCTTGTCTTAAGATATATTTTAAGGCATTTTGAAATGATTTTGTGTCAGAGGAGACCTCTCGTTGGTTGACAATGCAGTTTTTGTGGGGATGAAGAAATTCAATCGGATCTTCAATCGTAATGATATGCTCATGGCGGTCGGTATTGATGTGATCGATCATCGATGCCAATGTGGTCGATTTTCCGCTTCCTGTCGGACCCGTGACCAGGATCAGACCTCTCGGCTTCTTGACGAGTTCGTCGACCACCGCGGGGAGTCCCAAGTCCTTAAAGGTCCTGATCTCAAAGGGGATCGTTCGAATCGCACCGGCAACGACTCCTCTTTGAACGAAGATATTTCCCCTGAAGCGACTCAGGCCCTTCAAGCCGAATGAGAAATCAAGCTCGTTCTCTTCTTCAAAACGATGCTTCTGGGCTTCGGTCAGGACACTATAAATAAGCTGTTTGGTCTCGGCTGCAGTGAGGGCAGGAAAATTAAGGGAATCAAGTTCTCCGTTGATCCTGACCTTGGGAGGGACTCCTGTCGTCAGGTGAAGATCCGAACCTCCTTTTTCGACCATGATTTGAAGCAACTTCTGCAGGTTGGCCATAAACTTTCCCTCCTGAATTGTTGAACAGGTGGAGCAACTGCGATATTTTCCCTTTTAGGGGGTTTCTCATTTCTTGTCGTGTCAGGAATCGGGGAAGGTGTTGTTCAGGATTTCTTCAAGGGTGGTCATCCCTTCTTTCACCTTTTCGAGCCCACTCATCCGTAGTGTTCTCATCCCACTTGCCATGGCCTTTTTCTTGATGTCATCCGCAGAGGCTCCCTGCAATATCTGATCACGGATGACCTCTCCGACCGGCATGACCTCATATAGGGCGACCCGGCCTTTGTAGCCTGTATTGCTGCAGAAGTCGCAACCCTTTCCTTTATAAAGCGTCAGATTTTTGATTTCTGCTTCTTTGAATCCTGCCCGGAGGAGTACTTCATCCTGAACCGGGAGGACCTCTTTACATTTGGTGCAGATTCTTCTGGTCAGTCTTTGTGCAACGATTAAGATGACTGAAGAAGCGACGAGAAAAGGTTCGACCCCCATATTCAAGAGTCGGTTGATTGTACTGGGCGCATCATTCGTATGAAGTGTGGAAAGGACCAAATGCCCGGTCAAAGCGGCCTTGACCCCGATTTCCGCTGTTTCGAAATCACGAATTTCACCGACCATGACCACGTCCGGATCCTGCCTGAGAAAGGAGCGAAGTGCCGCCGCAAAATTAAGACCGATCGCATCTTTCATTTGAACCTGATTGATCCCGAGGAGATTGTATTCTACCGGATCTTCCGCCGTCATGATATTAATTTCTTGTGTATTGATTGTACTCAAGGCCGAGTAGAGGGTGGTTGTTTTTCCACTCCCGGTCGGTCCGGTGACCAGGACCATGCCATAGGGGGAATCGATCGCTTTCTTAAAATAGCTCAGGGCTTTTTCTTCAAAGCCGAGTTTGGTCATATCGAGGTTTAGATTCCCTTTGTCTAAGATACGCATGACGACCTTCTCGCCAAAAAGACAGGGGAGTGTGGAGACACGGAAATCGACTTCTCTCTTCCTTCCGAGTTTCAGCTTGATTCGACCATCCTGTGGAAGACGTCGTTCGGCAATGTCCAACTTTGACATGATCTTCAGCCTGGCGACGACCGGATTTTTAATCCGGGTGGGGAGATTCATCACGGTCTTCATGACCCCGTCAATTCTAAATCGAATGCGAAAGACGGTTTCAAAAGGCTCGACATGGATGTCACTTGCTCCAACCTTGATGGCATTGACCAGAATTCCGTTGACGAGTTTGACAATCGGGGCTTCAACGTCTTTACCGAAAAAATCATCCTGCTGTTCTTCGACGACGTCAATATCGTCCAGGGCATCTCCGACGACCGTATCAAAGTCATCCACAGAGACCATTGGGGCATCTTCTGTAAACAGGTCCTTCTTCAGAGTCATATCTGGATCTGATAAGGTGTAGTCTTTTGCCTCGATGACGGAGGGGCTATTCTGTTTTATCCCGCCGCCATAAAATTTATTAATCGCGGCGATCACGGTTGCTTCTGATGCAATATAAGGTTCGACGTTATAGCCGGTTGCAAACTTAACATTGTCAATCGCATAGACATCACTTGGATCGACCATGGCCAGGCTCAAGGATGACCCGAGGCGTTTTACTGGGATAACGAGATGTTTCTTGGCGATCTCGGCAGGAACGAGTCTTGTGACTGCAGGGTCAATTTTTGTCTTGTTGAGATCGATCAGAGTGACGCCGTGTTGCTGACTCAGGCATTGGAGAAGGTGGGATTCATCAACAAATCCCAGACGGATCAGAATTTCCCCAAGCCTGCCTCCATCTCTCTTTTGGGTAAGCAAGGCCTTTTGAAGCTGATCTTCCGTAACAAGATTCGCGTCAAGAACCACTCTCCCCAGTTTTTCTGCAATCAACAGTGTCAATCCTTTTTTAGGTTAATGCTTGTGTGTGCATCTCTGTTTCAGGGATATATCGATTGTTTCTCGAGGGTATCTGGCTTAATCAGAGCTTCCTTAACGATGCACCCGTAAAAAGTCGTCACTCCGGTGAAAATCGGAGTCCAGAGAATTTATAACTATTTGAAAAGACTGGATTCCGACCTCCGCCGGAATTACGAATACGGGCATCGTTCGACTTTTTACGAGACCATCCTTAATGATGTCAACATCTTATCCGATGATCTGGACTCTGTCAACAGAATCCCCGTTCCAGAATTCCGGGATTACGCAGTAGAACATGCGGTGTGAGCGCAGTTTCCGTCCTTCCAGAGCGGTGCAGGCTATTGTGTATCAGGAGGAGAGAGCGCCTCTTCCAGGGCATCCTTCATGATGCTGAGAGGGGCTTTTTCCCGGGTCCATATTTCAAAGGCCAGGGCGCCCTGGTGGAGCAGCATTCCGATACCAGGCACTGTAAGCGCGCCGACCTTTTTTGCAGCGGAGAGCAAGGGAGTCTCTGTGGGACGGTAGACCAGGTCTGAAACGATCCAATGCGCTTCGATCCAGGGGAGAGGAAAGGGGGTCGGGTCTTCCTCCTTCATTCCGAGTGGTGTGCAGTTGATCAGGAGCGTTGCGCGATCTTTTTTTTGAAAGGTACGTCGTTCGGAATTCATCTCAACGACCAAAATCGGTACATCGGGAAAGAGGGCGGAGAGCTGTTTGACAAGGGCCTTTCCGCGATCGAGACGCCTGACCATGAGTATTAACTCCGATATCCCCGAAGACAGGACTGCGACCGCAACCCCTTTTGCCGCTCCTCCCGCACCGATCATGAGAACCCTTTGCCCCCTGAGATCAATATCCAGGGCTGCCACAGATGCAAGGTAGCCCTTTCCATCTGTGTTATGGCCGATCAGCCGCCCGGAGGAAACCTCGATGGTATTGACGGCACCGATCTTCCTGGCTTCTTCATCAAGTGAATCGAGAAAAGGGATGATGGTTTCTTTGTGAGGAATGGTAATGTTGACCCCTTTGATTCCCAGCGGAAGTATCGACGTTACGGCGTTCTTCAAAAAAGCGGGGTCTATTTCAAAAGGAATGTAAACCGAATTTAGATCGTAGGCCTTGAAGGCGGCATTCTGCATCGGCGGGGAAAGGGTATGCGCGATTGGATATCCAAAGATCCCGAAAACCCGGGTCTGGCCAGGCTCGGGTTTGGAACTTTTTTCCTGAATCCTGGTTTCTGGTTCGTTCATTGTATTAAGGAACCTCTGATCAAGTCATGACCTGTTTTTTTAGGGCAAAAAGTCCCCGCTTCTGCGTTGCAAATTTGGGAAATAGCGGGCTATTCCCTGCAATTTACGCCTTGAATCAGGAAATTTTATCTCCTGAAAAATTCAACCCAGACTTAATCAGAGATTCCTAAAGGAATAATTTAAAGGAACAAAAATTTATTGGTGAAGCAGTTCAGGGATATTCTGAAGAAAATTAATGAGTCCTCCGGCATCTGAAGGCAGCACATGTACCAGTGTATTGATTTCCCGTGCAAGGTCCTGGGGTGTCGTCCCATCCAGGAAAGAGTCTCCTTCATCGTTCAGAGCGACTGAAGGGATGAGGAGGATTTCGTCGTCCGGTCCCAGGAGTGTGTTCATCCTGCGGTTCTTTACCGCTTGGATGATATCGCCCCCGGTGAGCAAACCCGTTACCGTCACAGAATCCCCAAAAAAGTGGTTTGTCACAGGGATCACCTCCAGGCTGAGACCCTTGAGATCAAGGTTGTTGACGCAGTCTTCCAGATAGGAAGAGAAAGAGGTCCCGGTGGCAAGGGAGATCCGGGATGGCCCGGAAAATGTCTGTGGGAGGTCAGAAGCAAGCGATTGAAATTCTTTCATGAAAAGTGGAACCATCCCAACCCCATTTTCAAGCTGCGGAAGATCCAGATAGCGCTCCAGGGGAGGGAAAGGGATACGACCTTTTACAAACCATTCATCTGCCGCGAAGACAAAGGGTGTTCCGATTTCTCTTTGAAAGCGTTCCTGCCAGGCAGGCAAGTTTTCGAGGAAGCGCTTTGCGTAGTCCACCGTGACTTCTTCAATCTCAGGAAGCCCTTCGCGGTGCCGTGTAAGCCCGACCGGGACAATCGCCAGCGAGGCGACTGCGGGGTAAAACCGGGCAAGGTCTTCTATGCTCTTTGTGAGGGCGGCCCCGTCGTTGACCCCGGGACAGAGGACGATCTGCGTGTGGAGTACAATGCCGTGATCGGTCATCTCTTTAATCTCAGTAAGGATGTCACGCGCATGCCGGTTCTTTAAGAGTTCCCGGCGCAGTTCCAGGTCGGTGGTATGCACCGAGATGTAGAGCGGGCTCATCTTTTGCTCAAAGATTCTGGCTTTGTCTTTGCGGGTGAGGTTGGTCAGGGTAATATAGTTTCCAAAAAGGAAAGAAAAGCGATAATCTTCGTCCCGGATGTAGAGGCCCTTGCGTTGTCCTTCTGGCATCTGGTCGACAAAGCAGAAGGCACATTTATTCGGACATTGGCGAATCTTCATCTCCTCAAAGCCGATCCCCATGTCCTCGTCATGGCCTTTTTCGACATCCACTTCCCAGACTTCGCCGTTGGGCTTGATCAATTCTAACCGGAGTTTTTCCTCATCGACCCAGAAACGGTAATCGAGGATATCCTTCATCTCCCGGCCATTGAGGGTGATCAGGCGGTCGCCGGCCTCAATCCCGGTGTCTTCTGCGATACTGCCCTTTTCAACCAACGTGATGGTCAGTCCACCTTTTTTCGAATGTTGGAGATTTTGATGATCAGCCATGATTTTCCTATATTGGGAAGGACCCCTTTATGAATGATTAGCCCCGCAGGGGATTTTAACCTGCAGGGTGGATTATAAGGGACAGCCTCCTGGAAAGTCAACGAAGCCACTTACATCAAGATCAGCGGTTGGATCTTGGTATAAACCGACAAGTCGCCTGAAAAACAAGGCCAGAGGTCATCGGGACAACCGAAGCGTACTCACCACCACTTCAGGAGCCGGCTGGGCCCGGACCGAAAGCGTACCAAACAGGCAGAAAACCGTGGTAAACAAGATCGTGCGTAGGATCCAGCGAACCGGACGCCGTCTAGAAACCAACTTCCTCTTCCTCACGACTCTGGAAAAAAATAAACCTAGCAGGGTAATGGTCTGACCTAAGAACAGAATTAAAAGTAGCTCTTTCATTGCGTTCCCTCCACGTCACTCTTATATTTAAAATGTTTAACATGGGAGAAAGCAATTCCTATGCCAGAGTTTCAGCAGTAAATTAAAATCGGGTAACCATTCATATCTTATTGAAATGTATTACTTATTTATCTAGGAAACATTTTTATGGATAAATTTTGAAGAAGGAACGGGCGAAATCACAATTCTTTTAGGGGATTTCGCCCAATCATCCAGATTGACCATTACCCGCCCAATATTCTACATCGGATTTTAGGCCCAACACCCCGTTAGTAAAGGAGAAGTCAACGGAAGAAATGTTTCCCTTCGTTCCTCATCTGGAAGTTTAGTCTGTTTTGGAGAAGAAGCGAAAATCTGACCGAAAGATAATGCCGCGCAGTACGATCCATCACAGCGGGATCATTCCTCCGTAGGAGGTACGAGGTCGAATTTTTCCATGCGATAGCGGAGGGTATCACGCGAAAAGCCAAGGGCTTTTGCCGCCTTCGTCACATTCCATGCGGACCGTTCCAGGGATTGAACGATAAAGTCCCGTTCAACATTTTCCATAATAATGCCTTGTGACGGCAAGATGAATTGATCGCCAGATATCTCATTATTCCCTTCGCTGCCCCCTTCTTGTCTGGCATTTCCGAAAACAGGGTTAAATTGGATCTGATCCTCTCTGATGGTCTCCTGCTGGGAACAAAAAACCGTCTGCTCAATAAAATTGTGAAGTTCCCGTACGTTTCCAGGCCATGGGTGTCTTAAGAGCAGCTCTTTGGCCTTGAGGCTTAAACGTATCTCTGGCTTTCTGTAGCGCTTACACTGTTTTTTTAGAAAATGCTCAGCTAGGAGCAAGATATCTTTTTCTCTTGTTCGTAATGGAGGTGCCTTCAAATGGATAATGTTGAGACGGAAATATAGATCGGATCGAAACTTCCCGATGTTAATCAGTTCCTCCAAGGATTGATTGGTCGCCGTGATAACCCGGATATCAACCTTTTTGTCACGGATACCCCCCAACCTCCGAATCACCTTTTCTTCCAAACATTTTAGTAACTTGGGCTGAAGTGAGATGTCGATCTCACCGATTTCATCAAGAAAGAGGGTTCCCTTATCCGCCACCTCAAAGAGACCCTGCTTCTTTGTCTTTGCGTCTGTAAATGCGCCTCGTTCATAACCAAAAAACTCCGACTCCAGAAGGTGATTCGGGATAGATGAACAATTGATTTCCACGAAAGGCTCCTCCTTGCGGGGCCCATTAAAGTGAAGGGCTCGAGCGATAAGTTCTTTACCGGTTCCTGTCTCTCCGGTGATGAGAACCGACGGGGGTGGGCCTTCCGTTAAAGCATGTTCTGATGCATTCAGTTTTCTTATCTGTTCTTTCAACGAAAGCATCGGCTGAGATTCACCGATCAGGGCCGAAAGGTCGTTTCCGCCGGCATATTTCTTCTGATAGTATGAAAGGGTCCCCTCGATTCGCGATAGTCCCACGGCTTTATCGAGTATTACCTTCACCTCAGCCAGGATAAGAGGTTTCTCCAGAAAATCGTATGCCCCCATCTTCATCGCATCAACCGCTGCATGGACATTTCCATGTCCAGTCATGATGATCGTATGGATTTGAGGATCGATATTCTTTATCTTGGGAAGGATTTCAAGTCCATTGCAGTCAGGAAGCTTGAGATCCAGCAAAATCATATCTGGTTTAAATGTCTCAACCTGATGAAGCCCTTCTTTGCCATTCTCTGCAATCTGGACGTCATATCCATTTAGCTTCAGATATCGTTTAATATTCTTAGCGAGCGTCACCTCGTCTTCAATGATTAAAACACCCTGCGTCATAAGCTACCTCTATTCTGAGATTGGAATTTGAAGTGAAAGCGTTGTCCCAACACCTTCCCGGCTTTCCAATCGGATGGTTCCATGATGACGAGCTATAATCCGCTTGGCCAAGGAAAGCCCTACCCCAATCCCCTTCGATTTAGTCGTGAAAAATGGGGTAAACACATCTTTTAGCTTATCCTTCGGGATGCCCTTTCCCGTATCTATTATTTCTAATTTAACCCACCTATTAATTGTGTCAAAGCGTGTTCTCATGGTTATTTTGCCCCCATCCGGCATTGCCTCAACTGAATTCGAGGTTAAACTGACAAACATTTGGTGCAGAGAAAGTTCGTCACCTTTGATCTCCAAAGCGGATTCCTCCAAGTCAAGGATGACTTTAATCCCAAGATTTTCCATCCTTGCTCCAGATGAGTCGAGTACGGATCGAATCATATTGTTGATTTGGATTGTAGTAAATTCCCCCCTGGAAATCCGTGCATAGGTCAGAAGTTCCCTGATCCAACCGCTTAAGCGATCGGCCTCTGTAATGATGTCTCCCGCTGTAGTGGCAAACAGTGAGGAGGGGTCGTCTTCATCTTCTTCAAGTACTGCCTCTTTAATGGATCGATCGGGGCCTAACCTCCCAGAGTCCTGATACAAGACACTGGCTTGTTCCAATGCCACCTCCGCAGAAGATCGAATAGAAGCAAGTGGGTTTCGGATGCCGTGTGCGATAGCCTCTGTCATTTCACCAACCAATGCCGATGTCTGGGACTCAAGCAGTTCTTCATGCTGACTGTGGATGGTTTCATCGGCACGCCGTACGATCCAAAACAGAAAAATATACAAGAAGACCCCTCCCAGCGCAGCACTTGCCCAGATCAGGGCTTTGCCCCGCTGAAGGGTATTGAATAACGCCAGAGGCTCTTTGTATATCTCAACCACCCCAACGATCCTGCCATCATTATTCCGAATAGGTACGTATACCTCAACAAAAAATGGGACCTCTTTATCAAAGACATGCTCTCCCTTGGTCGGCTTTCCGGATGTCCCGCTTGTACTGGCCAGGGTCCCCGTGAGGGCAGTAATCAGGTCCAAATTCGGCATAAAGTTATGTCCGATCATCCGTTCATCATCTGACCAGAGGACGTTTCCTTGTTTGTCATACACATTCGCCCGAACAACTTCCGGCATTGATACAATATGCATAAACTGCTCTTCGAAATAATCCTCAGCAATTCCAGAGTCTGCTTCTTCGAAGAAAAGAGTGACATCCCCCTCTCTGGTGTGGCTCTGGACAAAATCCCTTACTTCCACCGCGTCGAGTTGAAGAATGGTGTTGGTAAGAAACTGGGAAAGAAAAAATGCCGAAACGGAAGAAATAAGGGCAATACAGATGAAGCTCAGGAACGCAAACCAACGAAGAAGATCAAATGGTTTTTCATTTTCAAATAATTTCATCTTATCGATCCCCAGATTTAGAAAGATCTTTTCCTTCATAATTCACACTAAATTTATAAGGATATAGGAGGATTGGGTTCTTGTCCACCCGCGAATCCGCCTTAATCCCCCTAGGAAGCTATTGGAGAAATAATGAATCTAGCCCCACGATGGCCATTCGGCCTATATTCTAAGATCAATCTCGATAATTAACCGAATTATTCGGCTCAAACCACCCATTAAACTCGACACTATCTCCCATTCACCTCGCTGCGATCCTATTTCTCTGAAAGATTACAGGTCTTGTCTTTCAGGCGACTAGACGGTTTATCCTAATATCCAATCGGGGGTCTTACCCCTACCTTCTCCCAGCCGGAGTGGGGGGGGGGCCCTCAACCAGCGTGATTTCCCCCACTTAAACACACATTCCTCTTTAAGGCCCGTATCTTTTTTTGATAACATTTCAATGAGTTACTTCACGTCTCATCTTTTTCATACTAAAGGCATGATACTTGCTTGCACTTAGATGCAATATCTTTTCACTGGCGGAGAATAAAGAGCATTTTGATAATCTCAGGTTAAGACAACCATGATGAGAGACAGACATTCTTCATTTTGAGAAATACCGAATGGGACTCCACTTATGGACACTGAAAATAATTCAAAACTTATACAGATATTAATTGTAATCGCTGGTGTCATCTTATCCGGTATGAGTGGTTGGTCTCTTTATAAATCGGAAGAGAAGGCAATAATTAGCGAATTCCGTAAAGATGTCAATGAGCGGGCAGCCTCATTACATCGTGAGGTGGCAATCAATTTTGAAACCTTAAACTCGTTGGCAATATTATTCAACGGAGACACTATACCTGATTTTAAACAATTCAGCCTTGAGGCCAAAAAGATTCTGAGTCGTCATAAAGATATCCAGGCACTTGAATGGATACCGCGTGTCCTTCATTCGGAAAGGGCTGTATATGAGTCTAAACAACGGCAAACATTCACCACATTTGGATTTACGGAACAAAAAGAACAGGGACACATGGTGAGTGCAGAAGAAAGAGAAGAGTATTTCCCTGTGTATTTTGTTGAACCACTGGTGGGAAATGAGGAGGTCTTTGGTTTTGACCTTTCATCCAACCCTCCCCGGGTGAAGGCACTCGAAATATCGAGAGATACCGCAACACCTCAGGCGACCGCCAGTATTACTCTTGTTCAGAGGAACGACAACAAAAAAGGATTTATGGCATTCGTTCCTATTTATGAAGGAATTCCATCAACAATGGATATGCGCAGGGAACACCTGAAAGGATTTGTTTCGGGTGTCTATCAAATCGGAGCTATCTTTGCCAGTTCCGCCTTAAGCGATGTGCCACTAGGAATTGAACTGAAGCTTGTTGACGAGACTTTACCCTCCGGAAATGACATTCTTTATACGTATCAATCACGTGCTGGCATTTCAGCCGATGAAAGTATTACATACAGGAGAGAACTTCCTGAAATCTGGGGGAGAAAATGGAGTCTGATTGGATCGCCTACATTACGATATATTGCTGACAGGAGGGACATGCTACCCCAGACAATATTTGTTTCTGGTATCATCTTCACTTTATTCATAGCTTTATATATCCACATAATTTCAAAACGTTCGGTCACTATCCAGAAAATAGTTCTAGAAAAAACGAAGGCGTTAAGTGAGACGAACAAGAAGCTGAAAGTGCTTTCTCGTATTGATGGTCTAACGGGCGTCGCTAATAGAAGGCATATGGATGAATATCTTGATATAGAATGGCGCCGAGCAGCCCGAAGTAAATCATCGATATCCTTTATCTTAATGGATATCGATTACTTTAAATTATACAACGATAACTACGGTCACCTTGAAGGGGACGAAGTCGTGAAAAGGGTTGCAGGAAAACTCAAAACCATGGTAAATCGTCCTGGTGATCTGCTCGCTCGATACGGGGGTGAGGAGTTTGCTCTTGTGCTTACTGAAACAGAAGATGCAGAACTTGTGGCAAATAGTTGTCGAAAGGCCATTGAGGAATTACGGGTCCCGCATGAATTTTCTAAGGCCGCAGATGTAATAACAATAAGTGTTGGTTTCTGTACGATTATTCCTCAAAAAGGAACTGACCCGAGTTGGGTTATTAATTCTGCCGATAAAGCCCTCTATAAAGCCAAGAAGGCTGGTAGAAATAGAGTCGATAAATTTCGAGTCAATTATCCTTCATCAATATCAAAAATACCTCGGAGGGAATAACTCTCCAAGTGGAGATGCACTAAAATATATATCCAATTGCCTTGGATCACACTAACATAGGAGTAAATAAGACCATTAAACCGTTTCTTAGATAAGAATATTTCTATAGGAGAATCAAATGAAAAAAATGATTGTATTGATCATAATCATATCTGTTTTAGGTGTCTATTCCGTCAGTCGTGCGGCAAAGGTAAATAACGGGGCGGGAGTCCAGGGAGCATTCGGAAAGATGACCCTTGGATTGGAGTACGATCCGATTTCCAATCAAAAGATTGAATTTGATAGTGGATCTAGTACAGAACCTGGTGAAGTAGGGCCATTCCCAGAGCCTGGGGTCACGATTACGGGTGGGCGTTTTGCATCCACTCGCGTCTTGTTAAGCGGATCGGTAGGGCTTGCACCCTGGGTTGATCTATTCATCAAGCTGGGGTTTGCCGATGCCGAACTGACTTATCAGTTGAATGAAGGTGTTGGCCCTCCTGAAACAATCACATTTGAAGGTAATTCAAGCCTCGCTTACGGCCTCGGGCTAAAGGCGGCGATCGGAGATCTGAATGGTTATCAATTCTACTCGACTCTTCAGATATTTTCCTCCAAATCCAATGGAAGTTACTTAGTCGCTGGCCATGCGCCTGAACCCACAGAAGCCAAACTGCTGGAGACACAAATCGCCTTCTTCGCAGCCAAGACCCTTGGTATGTGGACACCCTATGGGGGGTTAAAATTCTCAGAGTCGATGCTGGAAATTGATCACTCGATTCCTGTGCTAGGCGGCATTGCGAGGACTCATGAAAAACACACGCTAGATGCCAACGTCGGTATCTTTGTCGGAACGGATGTTGTGTTGGTTCCCGGAACGAGTGCAAACATTGAGTTCAGGTTTGTCGATGAGGAAGCTTTGAGTCTGGGTTTAAATTGGGCGTTTTAACTTCAAATAACTGAAGAGGAGCGGTTATGATAGGATGCGAATTCAGGTTTGAAGTGTAACGGTTAAAGAAGTAAAGGTATTAAGGATATAAATCTGGTATCGTTCCTCTTGGAGTTATAACTGAAAGTGGTGTATTGAGTACTTGAAAAAAAGCGGCGTATCTGGTTGATTTGAAACTGCGAATG